>CAZNNL010000038.1:0-19923 GCA_964574395.1 uncultured Oscillospiraceae bacterium
CTTCGTATACATGGACTCGTTTCCTTTCTGAGTCCAACTTTTTGTCCGCACCCCCAGCGCCCACACCAACTTTGCTTGTAAACTTGCGCAAAACCAAGCCCAAATGGTCAACTTTTCAAGCGGGGAAGGAGATAAGCTTACGAGCACCTATTTTAGCAGAATATTCCTCTCACATTTCGACCTAGCAACTGAATTCAACCTAGCAACTGAATTTGACCTAGCAACTGAATCCGACCTAGCAACTGAATTCAACCTAGCAACTGAATCCGACCTAGCAACTGAAATTGTTCATACTGCAATAAACGTATTTTAACAAAAAGACTGCAAAAGTTAATAAAATGTGAGAAGATATAACTAATTAGTAAGAATATTGACTTGAGGCATAGACAAACAAAAGCTCAAGTCTTAAACTTTGATTCTACTATAAAAAATATGTACATGCGATTAGAGGCTCTAGACATAGCCTAAAAATAGGAGAAGGAAAATGATGAAATTTAAGTATTTAAAAAAGATCTTAGCGCTACCAATTATTGCTGCTTTGCTTTTAGGAATTGCAGCTTGTGGTTCTTCGTCCACAACCGCTACGACAGTGGCAGGTGAAACAACCCAAGCAGAAAACGGCAACCAAACTAACACACAGGCTGGTTCAATTGTTAATATCGGTGTGACCAACGAAGTGACGACATTAAATCCACTATTAGTTGATGGAACCGAAACAGGGAAATATGCTACGGGACTGAACTTCTTACCACTTGTTGACTTAGACGCAGAAAATAATTTCGCGCCTATGCTGGCTGAATCCATCACCACTGAAGATAATTTGACTTTTACAGTTAAACTTTTCAGCGATGCCAAATGGTCTGATGGTACCCCGATTACAGCGGATGACCTCATTTTTACAACCTTAAAAATCACTTCGGATGCGGTTGCCAACCCTTCCATGTCAACTTGGGCCGTTATTGAAGGAATGGATGATTCCGGTTTGCATCCTGATGCAGACACTGAAGTAAAAGGTGTGGTTAAAGTTGATGATCATACGGTTAATTTTGTGGCAAAAAGTGAAATGCCTTTGAATACGTTCCAGAATACTTTTGCTAGATACCTCATGACCATCCCTAAACACATCTTGGGAGAAAAAACCACCGACGAATTGAAAACTACGGACTGGTTTAACATGCCCTCTGTTGTTAGTGGTCCATACCAATCTACAGCTTTTGACGGAGCACACTTCGTCAGCTATACAGCGAATGCCAATTATTTTAAAGGTGCCCCTCATATTGAAAACCTTAACTATAGAATTGTTCAAGGTAGTGGCCTATTAATAGGTTTACAGAATGGTGAGATTGATTTCGTCCACCAAACAATGGCTTCTTTTCCGCAAGAAGACTTGGAAAGCCTGGAAGCCTTAGAAAACATCAAAGTCGTTTATGACAAGCCTTTGACCAATCAACTCATATTCCTTAACACTGAAACTATGGCGGATGTAAATCTACGGAAAGCTGTTGCGCAAGCTATCAACCGTCAGGGTATCATTGACGATTTCCTCGGTGGGCATGGTGAAGTAGTTGAAGGCTTCTTGACCTCTTACAGTCCGTATTTTGACGACAGTATTGTCCCAACTGCATATGATCCAGAGGCTGCGAAGGCAACATTGGCCAATGTTAAGGCTGAAGACTTAGATAAAACATATACTTTTGCCATTAACTCAGGTGACCCCACCTTCTTACAAGCAGTAAACATTGTCGTTCAACAACTTGATGAAGTAGGTATCAAAGTTAAAGTCCAAACCAAAGACATCAATAGTTTATTATCCGCAGCAGCAAGTCATGATTTTGACATGTTAGCAGTCCAATACACATTGGCACCTGTAGATCCATATCCGGATGTGGCTTGGCTGATGACAGGCGATAACTGGGTTAACTACAGTAGCCCCAAAATGGATGAACTAGTGACGAAAACCCAAACCGCTAAAACAGCTGATGAAACAAAACAAATTTACAGCGAAATTGACAAACTTGTACAAGAAGAAGTTCCCGTGATTAATGCTTACGTAATTTCCGCCCCAGGCGCTGTAAGCAATCGCCTTGAGAATGCCGAGCCGCACATTTATGGCTCATTCAACAATATCGAGCAATGGAAAATTAAGTAATGGCTAAAAAGCTGCTACAAGTACAAGGATTAGAAACAACATTTACTACCGACCAAGGTGACTCAACAGTATTGGATGACGTTACCTTTAGCGTGAATTCGGGAGAGACGGTTGGCATCGTCGGCGAGTCAGGTTCTGGCAAAAGTGTCACCTCTCTGTCTATCATGCGGCTTTTAGATCGCAATGGTTGCATCACAAAAGGCAAGATTGTCTTTGAAGGGACCGACTTAGCGAAGCTTAGTGAAGAAGAATTAGACGAACTGCGTGGCAGTAGGTTGACCATGATTTTTCAGGATGCACAAGCCGCTCTCAATCCGGTTTTCACCATTGGCAATCAACTTATTGAAAGTATGCGCGTACACCTCAATCTCTCAAAAGCAGAGGCTGAGGAGCGCGCTATTGCTATTCTTAAACAGGTAGGGTTGCCAGACCCTAAAAAAATCATGCGTTCATATCCGCACACTTTGTCAGGTGGTATGCAGCAACGTGTCATGATTGCCATTGCCTTGTCTTGTGACCCGAAATTATTGATTGCAGACGAACCAACTACCGCATTAGATGTTACTATCCAAGCACAGATTATGGAACTACTACGCTACTTGCGCGCCGAAATAAACTTGGCGCTCATTCTGATTACGCATGATATCGGACTGATTGCTGAAATGGCAGATAAGGTGCTTGTTATGTATGCGGGACAAATCGTAGAGGAAGCTGACGTGTTTACGCTCTTCGATCAACCCGCCCATCCATATACGCAAGCTCTGATGCGTTCGGTGCCAAGTATTGAAGATGCACCGGGACATAAATTAGAATCGATTGCAGGTGTTGTTCCGGAACAGTATATGGACTTACATGGTTGTAGGTTCTATGAGCGTTGTCCTTTTGCCGTGGATACATGCTTTACAGATTATCAGTCCCTTCTAACGCTCGTAGGAAAACATCGTGTAAGATGTCATCGTGCGATTAAACATGAATTGCCATTAACATGGAGGGCAGAACTTTGAGTGAGGAGAAAGCAATACTCCAAACAAATGGCATGCCCACGACTGAAGACGGGCCAGTACAAATGCGTGTGCTTAATTTAGTGAAGAATTTCCCGGTAAAATCGGGCGCTCTTACTTTAAAACCTGAAATAGCGCATGCCGTTGCAGATGTAAATTTTGACCTCATCAAGGGTGAAACACTTGGCTTGGTTGGTGAATCAGGTAGTGGAAAATCAACCATTGGTCGTCTACTTGTCGCTTTAGATAAACCAGATTCTGGTAGTATTTTGTATGACGGTGTCGACATAGTAACAGCGTCTAAACAAGAGATTCGCAGCATACGCACAGAGCTGCAAATGATTTTCCAAGACTCATCCGCATCTTTAAACCCAAGAAAACATATCTATGAGATACTCGCTGCACCTTTGCTCTACCATAAATTAGAGACAAGGCAGAGCGTGGAAAAACGCATTGATGAGCTCCTTGATATGGTTGGGCTACCGCGCAATAGTAAAGCACGCTACGCACATGAGTTTTCGGGAGGGCAAAGGCAACGAATTGGTATAGCTAAAGCTTTATCTCTAAATCCGCGCATCATTGTGTGTGACGAGCCCGTTTCGGCCCTTGATGTTTCTATTCAGGCTCAGATACTCAATTTATTATTAGAACTCCAAGAAGAATTGGATTTGACCTATTTATTTATTGCTCATGGACTAGCAGCAGTTAATTACGTGAGTGACCGCATTGCTGTCATGTATCTAGGGCGTATTGTTGAAATAACTTCAGCCGAGGAGCTGTTTAAATGCCCCATGCATCCTTACACGATGGCTTTGATAAAATCTTCACCCATTGCCAAGCCAGCAGCTCGCGACACTCGGACTCAGCTCTTGGAAGGTGAGATGCCCTCAAATATTACGCCACCTTCTGGCTGTGCTTTCCATCCACGATGCCCCTACGTAGAACCTTCCTGTATTACGGATATACCAAAATTGGAACACATCAGGACTTGTTCAAAGAGTGGCAAAAAGCACTTGCTTGCATGCCCGGTTATGGCCCGAAGAAGGCCGCTACTAGGAGCTGTTGATACGGATTTAGGAGGTGCGCATGAAAAATAGCCTCTTACGTTATGTCTTAAAACGCCTGCTTATTGCAATTCCAGTTTTGATAGGCATAACAATCATTGACTATTTAATTATGAACCTTGCCGGTAGTCCTTTAGAGATGTTGCGTGGACCACGTGTTTCACAGGCTGCAATCGATGCTAAAGCAATTGAGCTAGGACTGAACCAACCTTTTTTCGTTCAATATTGGGTGTGGTTACAGCAGATATTTAAAGGCAATTTAGGTTATTCCATCAAATATTATCAGCCTGTATTGAAGATGATTACCGAGAAAATCGGTCCGACCTTACTGCTGATGGGCTCATCGCTTATTTTGTCCCTGATCATCGCGGTTCCGGCAGGTATTTATTCCGCTGTGAACCAGTACAAGAGAAGCGACTATGCAATCGTTACTTCATCGTTTATTGGTACCAGTATTCCCAGTTTCTTTTTGGGTATGCTGCTGATTTATTTTTTCAATATCAAGTTAAAATGGTTGCCTTCAGGTGGCATGACTACGCTGGGGGGCAGCGGGGGGACTTTGGACGTTTTGCGGCACCTACTCATCCCCATGTTTGTTTTGGCCATTTCAACAGCTGGTAGTAACATTCGCTATATCCGTTCCTCATTTTTGGAAATTCTCCAAAAAGACTACCTTCGTACCGCTCGCGCCAAAGGTATCGGGCGGCGCCGTGTCATTTACAAGCATGCTTTCCGTAATGCTTTGGTGCCAATCGTAACCGTGGTGGGTATGCAAATCCCCATCCTCTTTGGTGGCGCAGTCATCGTGGAGCAAGTGTTTTCTTGGCCAGGCTTAGGCTTGATGACCATGACGGCCATCATGAACCGTGACTACCCACTAATCATGGGTGTTTGCCTACTGACTGCCATTGTTGTTCTTTTGGCGAATATTTTAACCGACATCGTTTATGCAATTGTTGATCCAACAATACGTTTAGAATAAAGGAGATAAAGATGTTTTTTGGCAAAAAAAGACTTGTATCTCTAGAAAACGACTTCAATCCTGAAGCCCTATTTGAGGCGAGCGAACCCTATTATAAAACTATTTGGCGTCGTTTTAAGAAGCATAAACTAGGCGTGATTAGCATGTATATACTCATTCTAATTGTACTTGCTGCCTTACTGGCACCGCTCATTGCACCATTTAACCCAGACAAGACAGTGGCAAAATTTAACCAAGCCCCCAGCTCCATACATTGGTTAGGCACGGACCAAGTTGGACGTGACCTATTAAGCCGTCTGCTTTATGGAACGCGCGTTTCTTTGCAAGTTGGTTTTATGGCTACCTTGATTTCTACACTTGTAGGCGTCATTCTTGGTTTAATTTCGGGTTATTTTGGCGGCTGGATTGACGTGCTCATCATGCGTTTTACGGACATGGTTATGTCTTTCCCCTATCTGCTATTGGTTTTAGTGGCAGCTTCGATTTTTGAACCAGGCATCTGGAGCATCATTTTGATTTTAGGCTTTGTTGACTGGCCTGGTATTGCCAGGCTTGTACGTGGTAACGTGCTTTCGCTTCGTGAGAAAAGTTTTGTGCAAGGCGCAGAGCTAGCAGGCTTACCCAAGAGACAAATATTAATTTCGGAAATCCTTCCGAATACCACTGCACCTGTGTTGATTTATGCGACCTCGGTCATGGCTATTTCCATGCTTGATGAAGCGGCATTAAGTTACCTGGGATTGGGGGTAGAGCCTTCTACTTCAAGTTTGGGTAATCTTTTGGGTGGTGCAGAATCCTTGACTGTTTTGACCCGTTATCCTTGGCGTTGGTTGCCGCCTGGCTTGATGATTCTCGTTTTGGTTGTTTCAATTAACTTTATTGGCGATGCTTTGCGTGACGCGTTTGATCCGAAGAGCAGGTAAGGTTTTGCCAACATCATTATTTAGGAGACGAAATGGACAAGTGGTGGAAAAATTCTGTTGTCTATCAAATTTATCCGCGCAGTTTTAAAGACTCGAATGGAGATGGCATTGGTGATATTAATGGTATTACCGAAAAACTCGATTATTTGAAAGATTTGGGTGTGAATGTGCTCTGGCTATCGCCTGTTTATCAGTCTCCTGGCGACGATAATGGTTACGATATTTCAGACTATGAAGCTATTAATCCTGAGTTTGGTACGATGGCGGATTTCGACCGTTTGCTGGCTGAAGCGCATGCACGTGGTTTGAAAATTATTATGGACTTGGTCATAAACCATAGTTCAGATGAGCATCATTGGTTTCAGGAGAGTCGTAAGTCTAAGACTAATCCGTATCGCGATTGGTATATTTGGAAACCAGGGAAAAAGGGTGGGCCTCCTAATAACTGGGGGAGTGTGTTTGGCGGTTCTGCTTGGACCTATGATGAAGTGACGGATGAGTATTATTTGCATAGCTTTTCTCCGAAGCAACCGGATTTAAATTGGGAGAATCCGACCGTGCGGGGGGAGCTTTTTGCCATGATGAAGCGCTGGTGCGAACGTGGGATTGATGGTTTCCGCATGGATGTCATCACCATGATTTCCAAGGATCAACGCTTTCCGGATGGCGAGGTGCATGAAGGCAGTCTCTTTGGTGACTTTGGTCCATACTGCATTCATGGCCCGCGAATTCACGAGTTTTTACAGGAGATGAACCGTGAGGTGCTCTCAAAGTTTGATTTATTGACGGTAGGCGAGTGTGGTGGAATTACTATCGAGAATGCGCCGCTCTATGCCGGGCTTGATGGGAAAGAACTTGATATGTTTTTCCAGTTCGAGCATGTAGACACTTGGGACCCTCCTTTCGGGAAATGGACGCGTGCGCGTTTTGATTTTATTAAGCATAAAAAGATATTTTTCAAATGGCAAAACGCCGTCGCCCACAAAGCCTGGATGGCTCTGTTCCTCGGTAACCATGACCAACCCCGCCAGGTCTCGCGTTTCGGTGACGACCGCCCTAAGTGGCGCGAACGTTCCGCCAAACTTCTTGCTTTGAGTATTCATCTGATGCAAGGTACTCCTTACATCTTTGAAGGGGATGAGCTGGGGATGACGAATGTTCCTTTTGCCAAAATTAGTGATTATCGTGATATCGAAGCACGCAATGCGTGGCGCGATTTTGTAGAGACGGGACTAATTTCTGAGACTGACATGTTGGACTTTCTAGCCTTGCGTAGTCGCGATCATGCGCGGACACCAATGCAGTGGGATGCCAGTGAGCATGCTGGTTTTTCTACCGTGGAACCTTGGATAATGGTGAATCCGAATTATCGCTCGGTCAATGCAGCCGAACAAGTGGGGCGACTTGATTCTGTTTATCACTTTTATCGTAAGTTAATAGCTCTACGGAAGGCGCATTCGATTCTGGTCGAGGGTTCTTTGATACCCCAGTTGGAAAACCATCCACACATCTTCGCCTGGCAAAGAGTGCTAGGAAATCAGGTTTGGCAGTTTGTCAGCAATTGGAGCGATCAAGAAGTCGCTTTGCCGCTTGATGTGCTGCAGTCTTTTAGCGTTGAGCTTGGCGACTCGTCTACGGTTGTAATCAGCAATGTCGAGCAGCCAAATCTTACTTTATTACAGCCTTATGAGGCGACAGTTTGGGAAGTTTTTTAAGTTCACTGTCTAGCTAGATCTTTGGTGGGGTACGCGTAGATTTAGCCAACCATTATAGCAAAAAATCCGCTGCATCAAGGTGGAATTTGATGTAGCGTCGTATTTGTGATTTTATCCTTGAAAAGCCCACATTTATAGCAAAAAATCCGCTGTATCAAGGCGGGGTTTGATGCAGCGTCGTATTTGTGATTCTGTTTCAAAATACAAACAACTGCACCCATAATAACCGCAGCTATTGACAATAGTAGTGGTTTTTTCGTATCCTTAATAAAGTTTGATAATCAAACTATTTGAAAATCAAATTAATAAGTAAAAGAGGTTTTTTCCGTGGAAGATGTAAAAACCATACAAGAGATATTAGCCCTATTTGATAAACATCAGTTAAGTGAACTTGCTCTAGAAAGTGGTGAGTTCAAACTAAATTTAAAGAGTGGTAAGTTTCCGTCGGTGCAGGTGGTGCAGGGACAATTTGCCGCACAAGCTCCGGCGTATACTGCCTTAGCCAATCCTGGGATGGCGATGGGAGATCAAGCGACAGGCAATCCAGCAAATGGGGCAGCGAACCCCGCATCAGCAAACCAAACCCAAGTGCAAGCGACAACTGCGGCTCCCGTGGAAGACGTGTTGGCCAGTGTTGATTTTGAGCAAGCGGTTGATGAAGCGTTTGAGGCGGGAGATAGAGAAGCACAGCAAAAGCTCGCTGAGCAAGCGGGTTGGACGCCTATAAAATCACCGATGATGGGGACTTTTTATGCGGCGCCGAAGCCGGATGCGGATGCTTTTGCCAAAAAAGGTGACAAGAAGAAAAAAGGGCAGGTGCTCTGCATTATCGAAGCCATGAAAATGATGAATGAATTGCCGGCACCGGCTGATTGTGAAATCAAAATGGTGGCGGTCAAAGACGGCCAGATTATCGAATATGGTCAGGTCATTTTTTGGATAACAAAAGGCTGACGGCGGGGTTGCCGAAAGCGGATAACAAAAGGCTAAATTATGTTTACAAAAGTTCTTATTGCTAATAGAGGTGAAATTGCATTGCGCATCATTAGGACGCTCCGAGATATGGGCGTGCGTTCGGTCGCAATCCATTCTGATGTTGATAAGGATAGTTTGCACGTGCAGCTTGCTGATGAGGCGATTTGCATTGGTGGGCCAAGGCCGGCGGAGAGTTACTTGAATAAGGTGGCGGTTTTGCAGGCGGCGTTGATGACGGGGGCGGAAGCGATACATCCTGGATTTGGGTTTCTGGCGGAGAATGCTAGTTTTGCCAAAATGTGTAGTGAGTATGGCGTGACCTTTATTGGGCCCCCAAGCGATGTTATTGACGCAATGGGTAATAAATCCAAAGCAAGAAATACGATGAAAAAAGCGGGTGTGCCGATTATTCCGGGGACGGATGGTGCGCTGAAGGATTATGAAGCTTGTCTTAAAGAGGCGCGCAGCATGGGTTTTCCAGCTTTGATTAAGGCTGCTGCTGGTGGCGGTGGTAAGGGTATGAGACCTGCCTACTCAGAAGCAGAATTGGAACAAGCCTATGACAGTGCGAAGATGGAGGCAGCTAATGCTTTTGGAGACGACACGCTCTATTTAGAAAAGATTATTGCGCCGGCTAAGCACATTGAGGTGCAAATACTGGCCGATAATTTTGGCAATGTTGTCCATATTGGTGAACGTGACTGTTCCTTGCAGCGCAATCGTCAAAAAGTTATTGAAGAATCTCCTGCTGCTACTTTAAGTCCGGAATTACGTGATGCGATGGGTAAAGCTGCAGTCAAGGCAGCTAAGGCCGCTGGATATCGCAACGCTGGAACAATTGAGTTCTTGCTCGATGAGGATGGCAAGTTTTATTTCATGGAGATGAACACGCGTATACAAGTGGAACATGCCGTGAGCGAAGTAGTGAGTGGCTTGGACCTGATTGAGGCGCAGATTCGTATCGCTGCGGACGAGAAATTAACCTACAGTCAAAAAGACATAGAACTAAACGGTCATGCGATTGAATGCCGAATTAATGCGGAGAATCCTGAACTGAATTTTTGCCCGAGTGCTGGTCAAATCACAGCTTTGCACTTGCCCGGTGGCATCGGGGTACGCGTCGATACGATGGTCTACGATGGCTATGATATTTTACCCTACTACGATGCGATGATTGGAAAGATTATTACGCATGGCAAAACCCGCACCGAAGCAATTAAACGCATGCGCAGAGCATTAACCGAAACTATCATTGGCGGAATAAGCACGAACACGGCGTGGCTCTTGGAATTGCTCGATGACCCCGTTTTTGTGGAGGGTAATTTCCCAACAACCTATCTTGCTGACAAAAAAGAACGCTTTAATATGAGGTCCAATTAATGTTAAAAGAACATTTTGTAAAGAAACATTTTGAAGTCGTTGAAAGTAGTAATCCAGACCCACAGAAGGTTTACCCTTGTTTTGCTTGTAAAAAACCCTATTACATCGATGACATTGTCGAAAAAAACTATACCTGTCCAGACTGTGGCCACTACTTTTCACTGACTGCTTTTGAGCGGGTTCGCATGATTGCCGACAAAGGTAGTTTTAGAGAAATTGCTAACTTGGCGACCGAGTTTGATCCCCTGGACTTTCCTGGCTACGCTGAAAAACGTGAACAAAATCGTGAAGCGACCAAGCTTTCGGAAGCCGTACTTTGTGGCAAAGCAAAAATCAATGGCGAAAAAATCATTCTAGCTGTTATGGATCCCGCTTTTTTGATGGGAAGCATGGGTGTTGAAGTAGGCGAGCGCGTAACGCGTGCAATTGAACTGGCCGGAAAGCTGCAATTACCATTAATTGTTTTCTCTGCATCTGGCGGAGCACGTATGCAAGAGGGGATTTACTCTCTGATGCAGATGGCAAAAACAGCAGCTGCCCTAAAGCGCTTCCAAGATGAGGGCGGACTCTATATTTCGGTTTGTACCCATCCGACTTTTGGCGGGGTGACCGCAAGTTTTGCGATGCTGGGGGATATTATTTTGGCTGAGAAGGGCGCTCTGGTTGGTTTTGCCGGCCCTAGGGTTATACAACAAACTATTGGCCAGACCTTACCTAATGGCTTCCAACAGGCAAGTTACCTAGAGGAACACGGAATCATTGATGGCGTTGTTGAACGTCAAACCATGAAAGAAACACTTTCCAGACTAATTCGTTTACATTTGGATTCTATCAATTCCTGTCCTGTAATCCTGAGCGATGATTTGCAAATCTCAGTCGAGGAACCTCAGAGCCAAGCTACTGCAATGGAGCGTGTGCGCAAGGCAAGGGACACCTCCCGTCCTACTTCTCGCGATTTTATCGCAGCGCTGTGTACGGATTTTTATAAACTAAGCGGTGATCGCATGAATCTTGACGATGAGGCTATCGTCGCAGGATTAGCCCGCATTAACGGTATTCCAGTAACGGTCATAAGCCAACAAAAAGGGCGCAGTCTTGATGAGAACAGCCGCCATAACTTTGGTATGGCGAAACCTCAAGGCTATCGCAAGGCATTACGTTTGGCAAAACAGGCAGAAAAATTCGGTCGCCCTATTCTTAATCTGGTTGACACCCCCGGTGCCTATTGTGGCATTGAAGCAGAAGCCAATGGTCAGGCCATCGCTATCGCTGAATGTTTGCGCGAGTTTTCTGCTCTGGATGTGCCCACGCTCTCGGTCGTCATTGGCGAAGGCGGCAGTGGAGGCGCTTTAGCCTTAAGCATTACCGATGAAATATGGATGCTAGAAAATGCTGTTTATTCCGTGTTATCACCAGAGGGCTTCGCTTCCATTTTATGGAAAGATGCAAAACGTGCAGAAGAAGCCGCAGAACTCATGAAACTTTCAGCACAAGATTTACTAGACGGTGAGATTGTTGACCGTGTCATTTCAGAAACCCATGGATTTGATGCCGTTTATGAAGAGCTGCGCCAAAGCATCGCTGAGTTTTTTGTGTCAGGGCAAAAACAAAGCAGCCGCACACGCCTCAATAAACGTTATCGAAAATTCAGAAAAATGGGTCTTTAAGGAGAAATTTTGCTTAATAAAAGTAACAAAATATACCCAACTCAAGAGGTACATAAGGAAGCTGCCAAGGTGCATATTAGCAGTACAGGTATTGCTCGTGCTTCTCGTGTTCTTACAAATGATGACCTTTCTAAAATAGTAGACACAAGTGATGCGTGGATAAGTTCACGTTCGGGTATTAAAAGCCGCTACATCGTTGGTGATGAAACGGCTACTGATTTGGCGTATGAAGCCGCTAAAGATGCATTGAAAAATGCAAATTTAAGTCCTGAGGACATTGGACTTATTATTGTTGCGACTTTTACAGCTGACAGTAAAATGCCAAGTATCGCGTGCCGCATCCAAGCACAATTGGGAATTCCTAACGCCGCGGCGTTTGATCTCACGGCTGCTTGTTCAGGTTTTGTTTATGGTTTGAACACGGCGGAGGCGCTTATGTCTGCAGGTTTTGCCAAACATTGCCTGCTCGTAGGTGTGGAAGTGCTTTCCAAGGTTTTAGATTGGACTGACCGTAGCACCTGCGTACTCTTTGGAGATGGTGCGGGTGCCGTGGTGTTGTCAAGTAATGAAGCAGGTGAAACTGCAGGCATACACAGCATGGTTTGGGGTGCACAAGGCGAAGCTGGAACAGAAATCGATGATATGTTGCTCGGTTTAAGAAATGAAGCAGATGCGTTTATGCGTATGCAAGGGCGTCCTGTCTATAAATTTGCAGTGGGTGTTGTTCCTGAACTGGTTGATACTTTGTTAGATATTGCAGATTTGGCAGCTGATGAATTGGATTGGGTTGTAGCCCATCAAGCGAATCAGCGTATTTTGGATGCTTCCGCTCAACGCACGGGCATACCGCACACGCGTTGGTTCCAAAATTTAGAAGATTTTGGAAATACTTCTGCCGCATCCATTGCTATAGCTTTGGCTGAAATGAACGAAAAACATTTGCTTCAAAGTGGTCAAAAAATCTTTCTTGCAGGCTTCGGTGGAGGTCTTACGTATGGGGCCGTTTATTTGACTTGGAAATGAAAAGTTCAATAACTTTGTATTCTTTCATGTTTGATTTTAAGGAGAAATAAAAAATGAGCAATAACAAAATATGTGAAATACTAGGCATTAAATATCCTGTTTTTCAAGGCGGCATGGCCCGCATTTCAACCTCGCAGTTGGCGGCAGCAGTGTCGGCGGCGGGCGGTATGGGGACGCTGGCTTGCGGAACTGAAAATGTGGATTGGGCTAAAACGGAGATTAGAAAGATTAAGTCAATGACGGACAAACCTTTTGCCGTTAATATTATGCTTCTTAATCCGGCCAAGGACGATTTGGCGCAATTAGTCATCGACGAAGGGATTAAAATCGTGGTCACGGGTGCTGGTAATCCGGCCTCCTACGTACCCATGTGGAAAGAGGCGGGCATTAAGACGGTTCCGGTTGTTCCATCCGTGGCTTTGGCGCAACGAATGGAGTCGGCAGGTGTTGATGCGATTATCGCTGAGGGTGGTGAGTCGGGTGGTCACATTGGTGAACTCAATACAATGGCTTTGATTCCTCAAGTTGTAGACGCAGTGCAAATACCGGTTGTTGCTGCGGGTGGCATTGCTGACGGACGTGGCGTTGTAGCCGCTTTTGCACTTGGTGCCTCTGGTGTCCAGCTTGGAACGCGCTTTTTACTAGCCAATGAGTGCCCGGTACATCCCAATTTCAAAGAAATGATTAAGAAGGCAAGAGACACCTCAACCGCGGTTACGGGCCGCAGTACCGGGCATCCGGTGCGGATTATCAAAAACAAGTTGGCGCGTAATTTTAAGCTTGCGGAAGGTAGCGGGGCGACACCGGAAGAAATTGAAAAATTGGGCGTTGGCGCTTTGTATCGCGCTGTCGTGTTAGGCGATGTGCAGACCGGTTCGATCATGGCCGGGCAAGTCGCGGGTATGGTAAACATCGAAATGTCTTGTGCCGAAATCATTGCTGACTTACTGATGCACGCAGCGAGAGTTTATCCGGAAATTGAGATTCCTGCATACGAAGGCGTTTAGTTCGTACGTGGAGAAGGAGAAGTCATGAAAAAAGTAGCGTTCGTGTTTGCCGGTCAAGGCGCACAAAAAATTGGTATGGGTGCTGATTTGAAAGACTTGCCAGAAGCGCAAGACTCTTTGACAATCGCACGAAATGCTTTGGGTGCTGATTTTTTTGACCTACTTTGGGGTGGCGAGCAGGATATTTTGAATCAGACTGCTTTTGCCCAACCTGCCCTTTTTTGGCATGGTTATATTTTAGGACAAATATTATTGGCAAAAGGCATCTCTCCACACGCTTCTTGTGGCTTAAGTTTAGGTGAATACACTGCTTTGGCTGTTTCAGAACTACTCGATTTTGAAGAAGGTTTAAAGCTTGTGCAAGAACGCGGCAAGCTCATGGGTGAAGCCGTCAAAGGCTCACATACAGGTATGATAGCGTTAATGACAGATAACGAAGCTTTAGTACGTTTAAGAGTTGACGCCTTTAACCGCGCTACATCCAAGCCTGCTCAGCATGTCTACATTAGTAATCTGAATTGCCCGGGACAAATTGTCATTGCGGGCCATAAAGATCAACTTGCCAAGCTCCAAACAGAGCTTACCAAAGAAGGCGTTAAACGCGCGATTCCCTTGGCGGTCGAAGGGGCGTTTCACACACCGTTTCTCAGTGAGACTGCAGAAAAGTTTAATGTCTTCTTGCAAAAAACAAGATTTAAAGAAGCCTTGTGGCCAGTTTATAGCAACTACGACGCTAGACCACATCACGGTAGTGAATGGTCAGATATCTTAGAGCAACAGATGATTTCTACCGTTCAACTTGAGGCGTGTCTGCGCGCTCTGATTAGCGATGGAATTGAGACGTTTATTGAAATAGGCCCAGGAAAAGTTATTTCTGGCTGTCTAAAAAAGATTGACCCGGTACTTAAAAGCTATCAGGTCTCAGATTATGCATCAGCAACGGAAGTAGCTGATGTGCTTTTAGGAAATGAAGGAGAATAAAATGCCAACTGCAATTGTCACAGGTGCCGGTAAAGGAATAGGACGTGCGATTAGTAAACTACTTGCAGAAGAAGGTTATACCGTTATTGCAAATTACAACTCAAATAGTGCTGATATTGAAAGTATGAAGGAAGAATATCCGGAAATAGCCGAGCGTCTGCTTCCTTTTGCCGCAAATATTAGCCAAGAAAGTGCTTGCCAAGCCATGGTCGAAGCAGCCATGGAAGCGACAGGAAGACTTGACCTACTGGTTAACAACGCAGGAATTAATAAAGACGGACTTTTACTCAGAATGAGTGAGGCTGATTTTCAAGAAGTTATGGATATCAATACGAAGGGTAGTTTTTTCATGATGAAGCATGCCGCGAAAGCCATGCGCAAACATCGCCAGGGCGTGATTATCAATATGAGTTCCGTTTCGGGCCTCATGGGCAATGCCGGTCAAATGAATTATTCTGCCTCAAAAGCAGCGCTGATTGGCATGACAAAAACAGCTGCTCGTGAGTTGGCTTCTTCTGGCATTAGAGTGAATGCCATAGCACCTGGTTTTATTGAAACACGCATGACAGATAAGTTGTCTGACAAAATTAAAGAGACTGTTTCCACTCAGATTCCTCTGAAGCGATTTGGCAAAGTTGAAGATATTGCTGAAGCCGTACTGTTTCTCGCTTCGGACAAGGCTGCCTACATCACGGGAGTAACCCTTGCGGTCGATGGTGGCATGAGCATGATTAGCTGATAGTAGATATTTCAAGGAGCAAGATTATGGGCAAAAACAATAAATCAACAACAAGAAACCTACACCGTGTCGTGGTTACCGGAATGGGCGTCATCTCACCGATCGGAAATGATCTAGAAGGCTTTAGAACGGGGCTTTGGGAAGGAAAAAATGGTATTGGCAAAATCGAAGCATTCGATCTGACTGACTTTACTGCTTCCATGGCTGGTCAAGTCAAAGACTACAATGTGGAAGATTTTTTTGACCGCAAGCAAAGCAAAAGACTAGATCGTAGCTCGCAGTTTGCCATTGTTGCGGCCAGAGAAGCCTTGGCTTCATCAGGTTTGGACCTCGAAAAAGAAGATTGTACACGGGTTGGTGCAATTATCGGTAGTGGTATTGCTGGACTTCAAACCATTGAAAATGAAGCGCGTAAGCTTGTGGAACAAGGTCCTCGCCGTGTTGGCCCCCTCTTTATTCCCATGGCAATTGCTAACATGCCAGCCGGTAATGTCAGTATAGACTTAGGTTCCAAGGGTTTGTGCTATGCAACCGTTACCGCGTGTGCTTCTGCAACCGATGCGATTGGGCAAGCCTATCAAGCCATTCAGGCAGGAAGGCAGGAAGTTATTTTTGCGGGTGGAACAGAAGCGTCCATCACACCTTTAGGTATCGCAGGATTTCAAAACATGAAAGCCCTATCGACTTCTTCAGATCCAAATCGTGCCTCTATTCCTTTTGACAAGGAACGTGATGGTTTCGTCATGGGTGAAGGTGCAGGTGTTTTAGTTCTTGAAGAATTAGAGCATGCCAAAGCGCGTGGGGCTAAAATATTCGCAGAAGTGCTTGGTTATGGGCAAAGTTCTGATGCCTATCACATTACCGCGCCAGAAATTTCCGGCCAAGGCGGGGCAAGGGCTATGACTACAGCCATAGAAGATGCTGAAATTGAAGGTTCCGACATTGACTACATCAATGCACACGGGACAAGTACCCCTTACAATGATTCGATTGAGACTACTGCCATAAAGCTGTCGCTTGGCGAGGATGTGGCTAGAAAAGTTGCTATCAGTTCAACGAAATCAATGACGGGGCATCTTTTAGGTGCAGCAGGGGCAATCGAAGCTATTGCTTGTGTTTTAGCTATCGAAGATCAGAAAGTTCCAGCGACTATTAATTATCAAGTCCCGGATGAAGCTTGTGATCTTGATTATGTTACCGAAGGTACACGCGAAACGGAAGTCAATTATTGCTTATCCAGTTCGCTTGGGTTTGGTGGTCATAATTCTTGTATTATCGTTTCGAAATTTGATGAATAAATGTCTTTTACGACATATAGAAAAAGGAGTATATCATGCTTGATATAAATGAAATAAAGAAAATTATTCCACACCGTTATCCCTTCTTGCTTATTGACCGTGTTGAGGAGCTTGAAGCGGGGCAATCGTGCGTTGCGCTAAAAAACGTCAGCATGAATGAACCTTTTTTTCAAGGACATTTTCCAGCAGAGCCAGTTATGCCAGGCGTGCTCATCATTGAGGCTTTAGCGCAGGCAGGTGCAGTAGCTATTCTTTCATTAGATCAATATAAGGGCAAAACAGCCTATTTTGGTGGAATCAAGAATGCACGTTTTAAACGCAAAGTTGTGCCTGGCGACCAACTGCGCTTGGAAGTGAAAATCACTGGCATGCGTATGAATATGGGTTTGGGTGTTGGTACTGCTTATGTTGGTGATGAAGTGGCAGCGACGGGCGAGCTTATTTTTGCCATAGGATGAATTTTTAACAGCATCATGGTCTGTAAATACTGTGATAGAAGGATAGAACATGAATTTTGAAGCATTGCGTATCGGAGACCTTATCGCAGAAAAACCTTTAGTACAAGGCGGCATGGGCGTGGGTGTCTCCCTATCTAATTTAGCTGGTGCAGTAGCCGCCAATGGTGGTGTCGGTATCATCTCTGGTGTCCAAATGGGTTTTCGCGAACCTGACTTTAGAAAGAATTCAGCAGAAGCAAATTTACGCGCACTCGAAAGAGAAGTGCGGAATGCTAAAGAAATTGCTTCAGGTAAAGGCATTGTTGGCATGAATATCATGGTAGCGTTTAATGCCTATGCCGAGACCGTTAAAGCTGCTGTCAAAGCGGGTATTGATTTGATTGTTTGTGGTGCTGGATTGCCACTTAGTCTTCCGAAGCTTGTAGGCGACGCCAAAGTAAAAATTGCGCCGGTCGTTTCTTCGGGTAGGGCAGCGAAAGTTATCGTGAAGTCCTGGGTACAAAAATACAATCGCCTTCCTGACATGGTGGTGGTTGAAGGTGCGGAGGCTGGGGGGCATCTTGGCTTTAAGCGTGAGGATTTAATCAATAAAACTTATCAGGCTTTGAAGGATATCATTGCCGATGTGAAGGCTGAACTTTTGCCATATGAAAATGAACATAAGGTGCAGATTCCTATTGTAGCGGGTGGCGGTCTTAATTACGCTTCGGAAGTGGAAGATTTGCTTAGTTCGGGTGCTAACGCGGTTCAAGTCGCGACGCCTTTTATTGCCACGGAAGAATGTGATGCTGATCCACGCTATAAAGATGTTTACGTTCGAGCAACAGCTGAAGATGTGATGATTGTTCAAAGCCCTGCAGGAATGCCAGGTAGAGCGATTCATTCGCCTTTGATTGATCGCTTACAGTTAGGGCGTGAGCCGATTAAGTTCTGCACGAATTGTTTGGCACCTTGCAATCCTGCAACGACCCCCTACTGCATAACGCAAGCTTTGATGGAAGCCGTGCAAGGCAATTGGGAAGAAGGGCTGTTTTTTACCGGTGCCGGAGTCGAACACATCGACCGTATAAGTACGGTTAAAGATGTGATGAAGCGCTATTTGGGGGATTGATGCCAGATTGGCTATGTTTATTAGTTAGGGGATTTCTGGTTTATTAAATTTTTAGGCTTCTGCGAATCGTTCCATCATGGAAGCAAAATCTTTTCTGTAAACGATTCGCACATTAACTCCGGGATACATTTCCCGGACTTTTTTTGCCTTTTTATTTTTCATCGTCACATATTTTTGGTTCATTGTTGTAAGCTCAAGATATAAATTGAATTTTGGCAAATAAAAGTCGGGACTAAAAGCTAGCGTGACGCGTCCTTCGTCATCCCATTCAATGGGGAAGGTTTTGGGTTCATAGCGCCAATCAATGTGGTACATGTCAAGCATGTAGGCAAAATCAATCTCTGACTCATTTTTCATCAAGGGTAGCTTCGATTCAGTCAGCGCAGCCTTTGTTTCTGCATGGCTCGTTAATAATTGGATTTGTGTTTGTAAATCTTCGTACATGCCCTCAATAATTTTTGAGCTGCCGTTGACGCTGGCCCGATCAGTTGAAAGGATGATGTCATAGGTGCCTTCGCGTTCACTATCTAGTCCAAACAGTGTGTTTAAGTAGCGAAGATATTTTCTGTCTGATTGCAAAATTTCAGTCAGAGCAGCTTCGGAGTTAAGTTTTTCTCTTTCTGCGATCCTTTTGCCACGCTCATCAGGGGAACCGACGATTTTTACGTGCATGACATATTGATCGTCACGCATATATTGTGCCCCACCGAAATTTAGCAAAAGATAGTTTTCGCGTTTGGCTTTGTCCCTCAACATACCTTCCAAATATTCTTGAAAAGTGCAGTCGAATGGCGAATCGGTGAGAAAGGCTTTGGGGCTTTGCTTGAGAAGCGAAATGATGTTTTTTTGAACTTTTCCTTCTAGAAATTGAGCAAGCACTGAGTCCATATCCAGAACTTCTAGACTGAGTTTGTCGGACAAGCGTTTGGCAATTTCGCCGCCATGGCTGCCAAGCTGCGCATTAATTGTGATACTTCCCATAATGCCTCCTATAGGATATGAAACAAAAGACATCTCCAGATTAATACAAATAAATCGAATTGTGAAGGCTGGGGGTGGTCAATATTTGCGGTGAATCTGGGGGAGCGCGGAAAAAGTCGGATTTGCCTTGGATTTAGTAGAGATTTTGACCACTTTTCGGTGTTCGGCGGGCTGGGGTGGTCAATATTTGCGGTAAATCTGGGGGTGCGCGAAAAAAATCAGATTTGCTCTGGATTTGGTGGAGATTTTGACCACTTTACGGTATTCGGCGGGCTGGGGTGGTCAATATTTGCGGTAAATCCGGTGCTGCGCGAAAAAAGTGGGATTTGCTTTGGATTTAGTAGAGATTTTGACCACTTTCAGGAATTCGGCGAGCCGGGGTGGTCAATATTTGCGGTAAATCCGGTGCTGCGCTTGCTCTGGATTTGGTGGAGATTTTGACCACCGCTATCCACCGTCAGGGCAACAT
>CAZNNL010000039.1:0-12571 GCA_964574395.1 uncultured Oscillospiraceae bacterium
CATTCTACATACTTCATATAAATAAAATATTATCATACATGAGTAGTGAAAGAGGTTTAGGACGATTGCAGATGATGCAGCCGTCCTTTTTGTAAGCACGCTCGGCTCCGCAACCTGCCGTTGGACAAAATTTCCGCCGCATCAAACAGCGGGCAGTTGGTGCTTGGCTTTGGCTTGATGCGCCGTCATTTTTGTCCGAATGCGAGTTGCAGCAGCCTTTGAGTGGACAAAATTTCCACCGCATCAAACAGCGGGCAGCTGACGCTTGGCCTTGGCTTGATGCGCCGTCATTTTTGTCCGAATCAGGGACCCGGGAGCCGTTGAGTGGACAAAATTTCCGCCGCATCAAACAGTGGGTGGTTGGCGTTTGGACTCTGCTTGATGTGCCGTCATTTTTGTCCAATCCCGAGAACCGCAACCAAACCTCAGACCCAGACCCAACTCTTTACCATTGTTCGTTAGTGTTTTGACGCTTGGGCTTTGAAGGCAACCGCTCAGCAATTCTATTCATTGCGGTGTCGTACTTTTGAGTACGAATCCGATACCTTTTGCCGAATGTCTCCATGATGTCTTTGAATAGTTGCTTCCTCATATGCGGATTATAGAGTTGCAATTTTGAGATTGGAATGATGAAATAACCCATCTGGCGAAGAGCAGTAGTTCGTGCATTATCAAAACTCATGGCACTTTCTGTTTCGTGTAAACCGCTCTGATATTCAATGCCAATCATCAGCTCTGGAAAAGCATAATCTATGAAACAGTTTTCTTGGTTGAGCGCGATTTTGCCATCATGATTAAGCTTGATTTTATAGTTAAAAATTCCCCCGCTTAAACCAAGCCCTCCCAGATGATTGGGCAAACCAATAAACAAATGCACAAAGACTTCCATAACGGACGCAGCCCCTTCTTTCACATAGCGCAGCGCCCTAAGAGCCTTTTTACGACCAGGGATAAAAGCTGCAGCTTCGACAAATGCCTGTAATTTTTTTATGTCGATGTAAGTGTAGTTTTGAGTAGCAATGGGTCGCGAACATAAAAGACAGCCTAATAAAATCAGCTCAATCATATCAAGCTCGTTAGCCAGTTGAACAAACATCAAGTATGGGGAGACTGCACCGTGTCTGTCATCTAATGCATCAGGCGGTAGCTTTTTCGTGCATAGATAGGTTCTCCCTTCTGAATTAAAAAACCTGTCTTTAGGATTAAGCACTAAATAAGCTGGTGTTTCAAGCTTTGCAATATTCTCGGCAAAAATGCTGTTAAGCACCGAGATGTTCCAATATTCGAGGGCTGAAAAATGGGATAAATGTTGCATGGCAAAATGCTATCTCACTAGCAAGCGTTTTTGAAAAGAATCTTTCGACAAAAGTTCGCAAAGTTTACTATTTGCTTCCTAAATTATTCACTAGCTTGTTTGTAACCCATGCTAGAGACGGATTTGATAGATTTCAATTGGACAAAATTTCCGCCGCATCAAACAACGGGTGGTTGGCGCTTGGTCTTGGCTTGATGCGCTGTCATTATTGTCCAAACCGGAGCCCGAAACGCCGTTAAGAGGACAAAATTTCCACCGCATCAAACACAGGTGGTTGGCGTCTGGTCTTGGCTTGATGCGCTGTCATTATTGTCCAAACCGGAGCCCGAAACGCCGTTAAGAGGACAAAATTTCCGCCGCATCAAACGCAGGTCAGTTAGCGCTTGGAATCAGCTTGATGTGCCGTCATTATTGTCCAATCCCGAGAACCCCAATCCCGAGAACCGCAACCAATCCCAAACCACCCCCAACACCGCCCCAACCCGCTCTCACGCAGAATCACGTATAATGAAGACGCAACACGCAGCGCATGTAAAAACACAAAGCAGAAAAGAATCAGCACTTAATAAATTTAGCGAGGGGATAAGCATGAAAAAACTACGTTACGGTATCGTCAGCACCGCAGACATTACCTCCCGCATGATTGGTGCCATAAAAGCATCCCAAGATTCCGAGGTCGTCGCAATTTCTTCACGCAGTTTGGAAAAAGCACAGGCGCATGCCGAGCGCTTTAATATACCAAAGGCTTACGGTAGCACACTGGAAATGCTTGCAGATCCGGAGGTGGATATTGCCTACATCGCTTTGCCTAATGTTATGCATTACGAAGCGGCGAAAACGGCGCTGGAGCACGGCAAACATGTGCTTTGCGAAAAGCCGTTTGTCCTACATAAACAGCATGCTATAGAATTATTCGCCTTAGCTAAATCCAAAAATCTTTTCCTCATGGAAGCCCAAAAATCCGTTTTTCTTCCTACCACGCAATATCTCAAAGAGGCCATTACCGACAAGCGCTTTGGCCCGCTGCAACGCATTAGTATGGATTCGCAGTTTTACGGGCGCCTTCCCGAACGTCATTGGATGAATGAAGCGAATCAAGGTGGTGCACTCATTCCATCTGGTTCGTACACCCTAGAATTCTTGTCGTTTCTTTTTGATGCCGAAGCCGAGCAGCTCGCGTACCTCATCAACCGAAATGCAATCGGCATGATTGACGAAGTGCACTTCCAGATGCGCTATCCTGGGGACTGCCTTGTCCATGCCTGCATCAGCACACGCACGCCTTCTGACAATGTTTCGCGTTTCTATTTTGAAAAGGCTCAAGTCGAGATTCCCAACCACTGGAAGGCCCGTCAAATTATCGTCAAGCCTTGGCCTAAACACGAGCCTGAAATCCTAGAGTTTCCGGTCGAATACGAGATGGTTTACGAGGTTGATCACGTCTACGATTGTATTATTAATGGCAAAACCACCTCACCCATCATGACCCCAGAACGAAGCATTTACTGCGTCGAAATCGTCGAAAAAATACAAGCGTCGGACTAAGTTTCCTTAAGCCGACGCTTTGTATTAACGTGACACAGTCGCTCTAATTAACCGAGCAAAGAATACAGGGCGAACAAGCTAGCACACATGGAAGATACCAAAGACACAACCGTAATCTGCGTGTTGATGGATGGACCGGCTGTATCTTTAAACGGATCGCCAACCGTATCGCCGATTACCCCTGCTTTGTGAGCATCGGAACCTTTGCCACCAAAGTGTCCTGATTCGATATATTTCTTAGCATTATCCCACATGCCTCCGGAATTAGACATCAATAGGGCGAGCAGAATTCCGCTCATAATATTTCCAGCTAAGAAACCACCAATGGCCTGTACACCACCGATAAAGCCAACGACTAAAGTAACAATAATCGCCATCAGACCAGCAGGCAAAAGCTCCTTCAAAGCCCCCACCGTAGCGATATCGATACAACGGTTGTAATCTGGTGATACACCTTCTTGTCCTTCTTTCAAGCCAGGAATTTCATCAAATTGTCGATGTATTTCGGCAACCATTCTAATAGCATTGCGATCGACACCCATCATCAACAAAGCGGAGAATACCGCAGGAACCGCGACACCAACAATCATCCCAAAGAAGACCAGGGGGTCAAGTATGGCGAAGTCTGCCGGTTTCCCTAAACCTACTAAAATTTCTTGATACGCCGCGAGCAAAGCGATGACGGTTAAACCTGCCGCACCAATGGAGAAACCCTTAGTAATGGCTTTAGCAGTGTTACCTGCAGAGTCGAGTTGGTCTGTTATTTCCAAAACTTCGTCGCCCAAGGAGCCCATCTCTGCGAGACCACGCGCGTTATCAACGATTGGTCCATACGCATCATTGGAGGTAATCATGCCAACGATGGAAAGCATACCTACCGCTGAAAGTGCGATTCCGTATAGCGCATAGCCAGGACCAAGTGGCGCTGTAATCATGTAGGAAGCGAGTGCCGCGGCCCCAATCCCAATGAGAGCAGGGAAGACGGATAGCAAACCGTAAGAAAAACCCGAGATGATGGTGAAGGCAGGGCCGCTTTGGCTTGCTTTTGCCACATGGATGACCGGCTTGCCCTCATCTGAAGTGAAAAGTTCTGAAGTAAATCCAATGATAGTGCCGGCGGCGAGACCAATCATGGCTGCGCCCCAGAGGCGGATTTCAAAGCCGACTAAAAGTGTCGCTGCTAAAGTGAAAATGAAAAACAGTGCCGTCGTTAGATAGGTGCCACGGTTGAGGGCTTTGCCAGGATGATGCCCTTCCTTCACGCTCGAAGTCAGTACCCCGATAATAGAGGCGAGCAGACCGAGCGCGCCGAGACAGAAAACGAAGTTTATTTGACCTAGAGGATAGGCAAGAATGAGAGCAGCCGCGATAGAAGCGATGTTTGAATCAAACAAATCAGCACCCATGCCAGCGACGTCACCCACGTTATCACCTACGTTATCGGCAATGACGGCGGGGTTGCGAGGGTCGTCTTCAGGGATGCCCAGTTCAACTTTTCCGGTCAGGTCGGCTGCAATGTCAGCGGTTTTGGTGAAAATTCCTCCTCCTGCTTTGGCAAAAAGAGCCAAGGAACTCGCTCCAAAACTAAATGTCAAAACCATATCGGGGCGATCCGGAAGCAGTAAGTACAAAATTGAAGCTCCTAGAAGACCGGTGCCCACTACCGCCATGCCCATTACGGCCCCGCCTCGGAAGCCTGCCATATAGGCTTTTGAGATGCCTTCTTTGGCTGCTGAGGCAGATTTTACATTGGCAATTGTGGCGATACTCATGCCAAGTACGCCTGCCAGTGCGGAAAGGACACCACCTGAGATGTAGATGAGCGCCATGAGGAGGTTGTTGGTGATGTTGCCGTTTTGCCAAATGGGTGGAAAAAAGAGGAAAATGAGAACAGCAACGGCGCCGATAAATTTGGCCAAGATTTTATATTCAATCTTTAGAAAAGAAAAAGCTCCTGCTCGGATGAGTTTTCCCCAATGCGAGATAGAGCCCTCGGCAGTTGTCATGTTTTTTACATAAGCATAAAAATAGGCTGCTACGATCAGAGATAGCAAAGAAACCGCAATCGCGATGACTGGCCAGAGATAAGGTGACATACTTAAGCCCTCCTAAAATAGTCCACAGCTACCTGTGCAACTTCGGCGTCTTCTTCGGCTGAACCGCCACTCACGCCGATGCCACCGATTACAGTGTCGCCATCATGAAGTGGCAGACCACCGCCAAGTGTAACTAGGCGACCATTGTGCGTGGTGTTCATGCCAAACAAATCAGCGCCGGGTTGAACGAGCGAGCCAAAGGTAGCGGTGGGCATGCGCAAAGCGACAACCGTAAAAGCCTTATTGATTGCAATCTCAGTAGATACAATCAATGCGCCATCCATTTTGGCAAAAGCTATCAGCTCCCCACGCTCATCAGAAATAGCCACAACCATCCGATGTCCGCGCTCTTGGGCGGCTTTGAGACAAATACTTAAAAGCTCTTGGGCAAGATCTAAATTTATTCTTTTCATTTGCACTCTCCTTACAATCGATAGCAATATATAGAGTATAATAAAACTATACGTAAACTACCACTGAAGACATAGTTATGACATGCTTGGAGGAAATCTACTATGCGTTTTGACCTGATGCACCCCGCCGACCAGCTGGTTCTGATGATGAACCGTATCTACTATCGTGGCATGACGACGACTTCGGGTGGCAACCTTTCCATAAAAGATGAACACGGCGTGGTGTGGATTACACCAAGTGGCATCGACAAGGGTAGCCTGACACGCGACGACATCATGCGCATCGATCCGGATGGCACGATAAATGGTAGGCATAAACCATCGATTGAATATCCTTTCCATTTGAATATATATAAAATGCGCCCCGATTTAAATGCGGTGGTGCATGCGCATTCACCTGGTTTGGTGGCGTTTAGTATCGCGAGGAAGGCACCGAGTGTGAGGCTTTTGCCAAACGTAAAAGAAATTTGTGGAGAAATTTCCATCGCCGATTACGCCTTGCCTGGTTCGGCAACACTTGGCGACAACATCGGCCAAGAATTCCAAAAAGGTTTTTCAACCGTCATCCTCGAAAATCATGGCGTTAGCATTGGGTCCTCCTCGATTTGGCAGGCCTTCATGATGTTCGAAACGCTCGAAACGTCTGCACTTCTGGAAATCAATGCCAGAAAACTTGGACAAATTAATGAGTTAAGCGACGAAACATTGGCGAAAATGGAAATCAAAGACCGCGTCACACTCGACGAATTCATCCCCGCCTTCCACAGCAGCGAAGAAAATGCCGCGCGCCGCGACCTCATCAAGTTGATTCATCGTTCCTATGCGCAGCGCCTTTTCACCAGCACGCAAGGCACGTATTCTGTGCGTCTTTCGGACGGCAGTTTCCTGATTACACCTTATGGGTTGGACCGCAGTTATCTCGACATAGAGGATCTCGTTCTCATTAAAGATAATTATAAAGAGGCTGGCAAAAGGCCTTCACGCTCCGTCAACCTCCACGCAGAAATCTACCGCCAGCACCCTGATATCAACTCCGTGCTGATTGCCCACCCCGAAAATATTATGGCTTTTGCCGTGACGGATCAGATCTTTGACCCCAAAACCATCCCCGAAAGTTACATCTCGCTGATGGAAATCAAAAAAATCCCCTTTGGTCAAAGCTTCTTGGACGTGAAAGGTACGGCTCAACTATTCAATAAGCGCACCCCTGTTTTGATTAGCGAAAACGACTGCATCATCGTTACAGGCAACTCGCTTCTGAATGCCTTTGATCGTTTGGAAGTTTCGGAATTTACCGCGAAATCTATTATCCAATCCGCTGATTTAGGCGAGATTGTCCACATCGATGCACAAGACATCGTTGACATAGACGAGCTCTTTAAACTCAATTAGAAAATTATTATTGGCAAAACGCATACAAAGAAACAACGGAGGAACATAAACACAGAAAGCAGGTGATAATATGGCCTTAATTGCTGCCTTTGTCGTCCCACATCCCCCTATTATCGTGCCTGAAATAGGCCGAGGCGAAGAAGCCGCGGCCAGCGCAACTGTAGATGCTATGCATGCTTTTGCCCAAAAAATTGCGGAACTTAATGCCGATGCCTTAATTATCGTGTCTCCTCATGCCCCTACTTTCATGGATCAATTTTTTGTAGATCTGCGTGAAGGTGAGCAAGAGGATAGTTTTGCTGCGTTTGGTCATGCTAATATTAAGCTAAATTTTTCCGTAGATAACACACTGGCTCATAATATTATTCAACATGCAAAAACCTACGATTTATCATTTGTTCCTGAACCAGAAGCGCTTTCGCTCGCAGCGCGACATGACCATGGCAGCATGGTGCCTTTGTATTTCATTGCGCGCGCAGAGCAAACCGCGCTTGGTGATGAAAGCAGAAATGATTTACTACACGGCGGACGCGGTGCTAAAACAAGGCTGCATTTAGACCTACCTGTCGTTAGATTGTCTTTTTCGGGTTTAGATGCTGGCTCGCATTTTACCTATGGCTCTGCCATAGCTGAGGTTCTAGAGAAAGAAGATAAGCGTGTCGTTTTTATCGCCAGCGGTGATTTATCACATAAGTTAAAAGAAGAAGGCCCCTACGGCTATATCGCTGAAGGTCCACAGTTTGATGAAGAAGTTAGTGCAATTTTGAAAAGCGGGGATGTCCGGCGCTTTCTGAATTTTGACGAAGCATTCAGCGATAGGGCGGCAGAGTGCGGACTGCGTTCGTTTCAAATATTGGCGGGTCTTTTGGATCAGAAAAAATGGACATCTGAATTGCTTAGCTATGAGGGTCCGTTTGGGGTTGGTTATGCGGTGGCGGAATTTTTGCCTGCAGAGAAATCACCAGAAAATCACGAATTTCCTAAGATTTTGACGGAAGACCCTTATCCAGCCTTAGCGCGCCGTTCCCTTGAGCATTATGTGCTGCATGGCCAAGCGCTTGAAATGAAAAAGTCGGAGCGTGATGCGCTACCAATCGAGATGCTAGAACGCCAAGCTGCCGTTTTTGTCACGCTTCACATGGGCGGAGACCTGCGCGGTTGCATAGGCACACTTGAACCGACTACAGGTTCACTTGCAGCAGAGATAGTCCAAAATGCTATTAGCGCTGGAACGACAGATCCGCGTTTTCCGAAGGTGACGCAAGATGAGCTGCCCTTGCTCGAATACAGCGTCGATGTCTTGGGGCCAATGGAGCCTGTTGACAATCGTAGTCAGTTGGATGCCCAGCGCTATGGTGTGGTGGTGAGTCAGGGGTGGAGACGTGGTTTGCTTTTGCCAGCACTAGAAGGGGTCGATACAGTAGAGGAACAAATAGAGATAGCCTGTATGAAGGCAGGGATTTCGCCAACAAGCCATTTTCTGATGGAACGCTTTGAAGTCATTAGGCATGAAGGCTTGCCGGCGGAAGATAAGGAGTTCTAGGTGCTAAATTGTCATGTTTGTCCACATCATTGCCTGCTGGCCGAGGGTCAGACGGGTTTGTGTAGTGCGCGCATAGCCTTTGAAGGCAGTACGATTGCGATTGCTCCGGAGCTGATGAGTGCGGTGGCTTTGGATCCGATTGAGAAGAAGCCTTTGATGCGCTTTCATCCTGGCAAAACGATCCTGTCTCTCGGTGGCTATGGCTGCAATATGCGGTGTGCGTTTTGCCAAAATGCTGACCTGTCTTTTTCTTCCCCGCCGCGTGAGAAGGAGTCATCCGAGCGCTACAATCCGGAAGATGTAGTGGAACTTGCCCTTGAGTTAATCCCTCAAGGGAACATTGGGATTGCCTTTACTTATAATGAACCATTGCTACGTTATGAGTATATTATCACGTGCTTTCGCTTGGCGAGGGCGGCGGGTTTGAAAACAGTGCTCGTGACAAATGCTTGCTTCGAGGCTGAAGTTATCGCGGAAGTGGCACAGTTTACGGATGCTTGGAATATTGATTTAAAGGCATTCACGGAAGAAGGCTATAAGTCCTTGGGTGGAGATTTGGCTGTAGTTAAGCAAGCCATTGTGCGCGCTTCAGAAACAAGTCATGTTGAAGTGACTAGTTTGATAGTGCCCGGCTTGAATGACGACCCTGGTGCCATGCATGAGCAGGCAAAATGGTTGGCTGAGATTAATCCAGAAACGGTGCTCCACTTAACACGTTTTTTTCCGCATCACAAGATGCGTAATGAGTCCCCAACGCCGATGAAGCATTTGCTTCTGCTTCGGGACATAGCGGCACAATACTTGCAAACAGTCCTTTTGGGGAATGTTTAATAGAGTTAGCGGACGTTTGGAGTAAATCCAAAACATGCTTGGCTACGGGCCAACAGATTATCAGAAAAGAGAGGGTGAAAAAATGGCAGTTATTACTATTTCTAGACAATTTAGTGAACACAGCGAAGAGATTATCAAAAAAGTAGCGGAACTTTGCAAGATTCCAATCGTTGACAAGTCGAACTTAGCAGACTTGCTCTCACAGTATGGCTTAATTGATTTTGAGTCATTCTATGATTCCGAGCATAACTTCATTGACCGTTTTGATAGTGAGAATGAAGCATACATTGAGTTGATGAATAAGGCGGTGCTTGCTTTTGCCAAACGCAATCACCTTATCATTCTGGGTCGTGGTGGCTTTAGCTTGCTTAAAGAGTACAGCAATGTGCTAAATGTCTTGCTCAAAGCACCCGTAGAACAGCGCGCAGCCGATCTGATTGGCAAAGCCGGCGTCGAAGAAGGGGAGTCCGCCCTGATGATTATCGAACAGAAGGACACCGTTCGTAAGAAATTCCTACAAACCTACTATGGTATTAAGTCTCTGGAAGCCGAAGACTTTGACCTTGTGCTCGACATGGCGAAAATATCACCGGATGTTGTCGCTTCGCTCATCAGTCAGGCCTATGCAGATTTGTGTGCTAGAGATGTTGACCCGACGAAAGCGACCGACACCATTGAAGTAGACAAAGTCATGTTCGAGGCGGTGAAAAGCTTTGATTTAGGCTAGTAAATAAAGCGACATATTTTGGTAAAAATTATATTGCTTTGGTCATCAAAACGTTGTGCATCGTTAACTATTGAATTTTTAGAATTGTGCTAAACTTAAACTATTCAACACCAAAGGAGGAACAACTATGGGAATTATTTCTTGGATTGTTATCGGTGCATTAGCAGGCTGGGTAGCCAGTATGATCATGAAAACTGACGCTCAAATGGGTGCCATTGCTAACATTGTCGTTGGCATCATCGGGGCACTAATTGGGGGCGCAATCATGTCATTTATTGGCAAAACAGGCGTAGACGGATTCAACCTTTACTCATTCCTGGTCGCATTACTCGGTGCCGTCGTGTTGTTAGCGATAATCAAGGCAGTGAAGCGAACCTAAGCTAAGCTAAACCACAGCCCCTCGGATGCCGATTAGGCAGTAATCAGAATACTCAGATTCCGAAGGCTACCAAACATTCAAATGCTGTCCTATATGGGCAGCATTTTTGTGCACAATTCTTTGTAAAATTGATGATTTCTGAAAACGTCTTGCTTTGAAAGAGATTCGTACTGAAATTGAATCGTATTTAAACTGCCTTGTATTAAAAAGAACCCCGGCTTTGGAGCCAGGGTCCTTTGGTGTGATTGCTTGTCGAGGGGGTCGAGTTGGGAACTAGTCGCAACCTTCAGCTTTGTCCATGTCTTCTTGGGTGAGGTAGTCACCTTTGGCAGCTTTTTTCTCAGCGCGTTCGAGTTCTTTTTGCCCTTTTTCAAGATCTTTTCTAAGGTCATCAACACGATCTTTGATTTCGCCTTTTACTTGTTGGGCTTCACCTTTAAGTTCGTCTAACTTACCGTCTACGATTAAGTCTTCTTTGTCGAGAACTTCGCCGACTTTTTGCTTGACTTCACCTTTGATTTCGTTAGCTTTGCCTTTAATTTTGTCATCTAATCCAGCCATTTAAGACCTCCTTCTGTGCGTAAAGCACGTAGAATTGGTTTGATTGAGATATATTCAATATACGGTATCTGTTTTGCCATGAACACCCGTTAATACGAACTTTGTTGACGCTGCACAAGTTGGCACCTCAGTTAAATCCTGTGCACGATTCACAAAATTTGCTTGCGAAATAGTGATGCTGGTCACAATTTATGTTTCTTCAAATAAAATGTAAGAAGATAAAACAGTTGAGGGTTCACATTGCGTTGAACAACATCTTTGGAGGTAAACAACTATGACAGATAAATATAGACCTGAGGAACAGCACGTCGTTGAAAGACAAGTGGTAGAACAGCCCGTAGTCGAAAGGCAAGTAGTGGAACAACCAGTCGTTTATGCTGCTGATGAAGTATATCAGGAAACAGAACAAGTCGCTGGTCCTAATGTATTAGGGCGCTTAATCTCGGTGATTGTTTGGATTGTTTCGGTTCTGCTGATTATCAGAATTGTATTCAAATTACTGGGTGCAAATGCAGGAAATGTATTTAGCAATGCAATCTACAGCGTAACGCAACCTTTAGTTGTCATTTTCGAAGGCATCTTCCCGAATCAGACCGCCTCAGAAATCGGAGGTTATTTGGATATGGCAGCGCTCATTGCGCTGATTATTGTCATTGTGCTTGGGATTGCTTTGCGTATGCTCTTTTCGCCGAATCGCTCCAGACATGTGACGAAGGTAAGAAGAGACTAGATTCAAGTTAACAACGCAGAAGGCTGAGTAAAGGTCAACTTTTCAAGCGGAGGAGTTTTAGAGCTCGTCCGCTTGCTTTTGCTTGCAAACATGACCAAAAATATGAAAATAGCCCATATAAAAAGGTTATTAAGCTAGCATACAAGATATAATAAGGAATTAGGGGAATGAGACTCACGTGTCTTTGCAAATCGATGTCTCAACCAATAAGATGATTCTTGCCGAATAATCTTCACATGAGTCTCTCTTGTTATTACAACACTTTAGACAGTAAGCACAAAGGGCAGTATGCACAAAACTACACTAAAGGCTAATAAGGGGGACATATATGCTTTTCTCAGAATTGGTCAATGTTCTTAAAGTCAAACAATTAATTGTGACGGCTGAAATAAGACAAGACGCACGAATAGATGAGATCATAGAGCTTGATCGTATTAATCAATCAGGACAGAGCAATGTTCTCTATTACCTTACTAAAAATTCTACACATAGTAGTGCAGGCGAAGGCTTGGTTTTGCCACACGCTTTTATCCCGCAAAATAATGTGAAAAACCCTTCCGATATAGCGTTGAATTTTGCCATCATCGAAGACAAGCAAATGAAGGCAGCGATTGAAGAAACGCGGCACTTACTGAGTAAAAAAGCTAGTACCAATGGCTACCCCTATTATCCTTTGTTTAATTCGATTGTTTCGATGCGCGATCTGGCGGATGTGTTCAAAGAGGTGCATAAGCGCAGTGGCTGTGCGCTTTTGGCTTTTGATAAGGATGGCAAAATAATCGCCTCCTCGCAGAAACTGGAAGACTTTGATAAGGCGTGGACGGAAGCGATAGCGGCGCATGTTTTGCCAAAAGAAAAGATAAACCTAATCCAAAAAACGTTTGGAGACAATTATCTCGAGCATGATACCGAGCTCATTCCTGCTCCACAGATTTCCCAAGGGACGAACTTTTTTATCGCCGCCATTGGTCGTGATAGTGCGCCTGAAGGCTATATTTTGGTGCGCTCTGACCGTCCCAAAGACCACGAAAAAATTGAG
>CAZNNL010000039.1:12671-18810 GCA_964574395.1 uncultured Oscillospiraceae bacterium
TGAAGGCTATATTTTGGTGCGCTCTGACCGTCCCAAAGACCACGAAAAAATTGAGTATTACGTGCCCATGCTTAGTCATATGTGTAGCAACGTGGTGCGGCAGGAGGAGCTGAGTCACAACCTAAATCCTTATCTTTATCGTTCTTTGCTGGCGGATTTGATGCGGCAGGATATTTTGCTTGATACCAAAAAGCATATCGCGAGCTCGGGTCTGACTTTTCCAAATTGTATGGCGGTTTTGCTGCTTCAGCCGGATCCGTCGATGGGGAAGCGGTTTTTGCACAAGGACCTGCCCGCCATGGCTGCCGAGATTTTACACAACGTGCCCTATGTTGTGAGTGGCGATTTGGTGACACTGCTGGTGCATTTGGACGATAACGCGCACTTTCCCAAGGATGTTGACGAAAAGCTTCGTGATTTTATTGGCAAAAACAAACTCAAATGCGGCATGAGTAATGCCTTCTTTAATCCGGAGTCTTTTGCCAAGTACTATGACCAAGCCAATAAGGCGATGCTCTACGCCAAACAGTTGCATCGTGATCGTATCATCAATTGCTATGAGGATTATTGCACCTATGATATCGTGTTTAACTTGCCCGAAGGAACCGAGCTCAGCTATTTTCTACACACTTCGCTCGTCATTTTGAAAAATATCGACCAAAAGAACGGTTCGGATTTGTATAAGAGCTTAAAAGTTTTTACGGAATGCGGTTTCAATATAAGCAAGGCGTCAAAAGCGCTGTACATCCACCGCAACACATTCAGCTATCGTAAGCAGCAGATTGAAGATCTGTGTGGCATAGATTTCGACGAACCAGAACTTAACTACAAGCTAAAAACCGCTTTTGTTTTAGACGAAATTATCCAAACTCAAAACGGTTTAAAGACGGAATAAGACCTATTTTTCTTTTCTTTGTATCAGGACATTCAGTACTAAAGCAACAAACAAAGCAATGAAGAAAATGACGAAAACAGTCATGTAGCTTCCCCCGTTACTCAGAATCAACCCGCTGAGTGTTGCTGAGAAAGAGGAAAACAGCAGCTGCGTGTTGGTGATGCTAAAGTTTGTGGCAAAATGTTTCGGCCCATAAAGCTCAGACGCGAAGCCCGAGCTGATTGGTGGCAAAGCGCCAAATGAAAAGCCAGCCACAATGATGGCGGCTACGATCAGAGGAACCGATTTAAACTGGATGGCGGCCATTATTAGTAAAGTTGCTAGAATGCCAAGTGCGTTGATGGCGTACATCGTTTTTGCTCGCCCAAAGTTGTCATAGCTGAAGCCGGTAACTATGCGCGAAACGCCATTGCTGACAGCCATTGCACCAACGAGTAGGACAGCGAGTGACTCGGGTGCACCGGCGAACATGGCAACGTCTTTACTAAAGCTGATAATTCCGGTCCCCATCAAAGCCGCAAAAATGTTGAAAAAATAGAACATCCAGAAGGTGGAAGTGCTCATCATTTCTTTGGGAGTAAAGTCTTTGGTGAGTGTGGTTTTTTCACCTTCATTGTTGGATTTGGGTGCTGTCTTTTTGCCAGCAGTATTGGGTTGCATTAAGAATGAACCTAAAAACAAAACAACTAAAATAGCGATACCAAAATACAAATAGGTCTGACGCCAACCTACAGAGTCAAAAAGCTTGTTCATCACCGAACCAAGGAGCAGTGAGCTCGCGCCGAAACCCATCATCATCACGCCAGAGGCCGTCGCTCGCTTGTCAAGAAACCAACTGCTTACGGAAGAAATAATGACGTTATAGGCGATACCAATGCCGAGACCGGCCAAAAACCCATAGCTGAAATAGAGGTAAAGCAGGTTGCTCTGGGCGCGTGAGGCGAGAAAGAAACCTAGAAAAGCGAGCACGCCGCCAATGATTGTAACGACTTGCTGAGAGAGTTTTTTCTGCAAGAGACTGCCAACAATCCCACCGATACAGAAAAATCCCATCGTAATCGTAAAGTTCAAGCCCAATTGAGCGTTATCCCAGTTTAATTCACTTGCCAAGGGTGCTTTCAGGATGGACCAGGCATAAATAATGCCGGCAAAAACAAACATGACGACCCCTGCAGCAAGCCTTAACCAGCGTAAATTGGATGCTTTTGGCATAGTAAAAATCCTCCACAATGAAAAATTCAAAACGAATTAATTCATCATAGCATTTATTTATCTTTCAGGATGCTCTTTCCCTTCTTCATTTGCTCGGCGTAGGCTTCCTTCATGAGCTTGATCATTTCGTCTTCTTCGACCGCAGCGCCAGAGTAAATCTTTTTGGCTATGACCAGCATCACTTGGTTGTAAGCGAAACCGAATGCCGCCGTGATTAAAGCTGCTGTCGTACCACTAATCGTGCCCCCTGCTGCAGTACCGATTCCAGGAATAAATTTGACAACATTAGCTACTATGGTCCGCCCCAAAATCGTCGCGCTGCCTGTCCCTAGCACAGCGGAAATAACACTCGTCAACAAAGCTTTATTAATTGGAATTCCAAATATGACAGTAAGGCGCGCCAACATACCCAGCTGAATCGGGATGAGAAGGGCTGCGTCGGCGAAGGGCAGGGGATTAAAACCCGCTGCGAAAGCGGTGGTTACAAATGGCAAAACAGACTTATTCGCTGCATCCAACTTCCGTTCCAGGTTTACTTTTTGCGCATTAATAAACGCTGCATGTGCCGCTTCCGGCAGACAATCGAAAGTAATATCAACCAATTCCCTCAGTCCAAATGCCGGCACGGTGTAAACATCATCAATCTCAATATCTTGCGCCAAGACCGCGCGCACATTCTTGACCGGCAGATTCAGATCTCGAATATATTTTTCCAGCGCTTTATAATCACGACCGATAGATTGCGTCAACACAACAATGACAGGGATTTTTTCGGCAAAAGAACGAATCCACTCGATTTCGAAATCCTCAATCCGTCTCGACAAACTATTGATGCAAAACCAAATCATATGAATGAGCTGGTCCTTATTATTCACCTCTATCAAGCGGTCGATTTCATATAGGATTTCCTTTTTAATTTCCGCCTGCACCACCGGATCAAGTTCGATGCCCTTGGTATCGTAAAGCGAGAGGGGAATGCCAGGTTTTGTGATGCGCTGAAGATGTTGGGTGACAGGCGTGCCAACTCCGGTGTCGGCGAGGTTTTCGCGGAAGACACTGTTGATAAGGGTGCTTTTGCCAACACCTGTCTTACCAATAACCATCAAGTTCGCTGTCTGCATTTTCGTTTCCTCTTCCTTGATTAGGCTGAAAAATTGACCAAAGAGGTCCACCACATCATTCATGCTGAAAGTCCTCCTAAAATCCGATTCTGTATACTTTTCATTATACATGCGGATGCTTAGTTTTTTGATAGAGGAGATATGCACACTTAACAAATCGGGTAGGCTGCTATTTTACGCCTTTACGGTAGCGGGTTTGCTTACCTTTGCCGACCTTGTATAAAGTGCCTTCCTCAGTCATATCGCGCAGTAGCAAAATACTGGTAGATTGTGATACGTCAAGTGTGTTCTGAACATCAATTCTGGAGATTTGGTCTTGGGACTCGAAAAGCTCCAAAATGGCTTTTTCTCGCTGTTCTTGGACAGATGGGTAGGTAGTTACAATGGGCTTTTTCGAGCGTGTTGTTACGTCTTGTTCCCTTAGGTAATTGAGGTTGGGTAAGGTAATTTTAAATGCATTAGTTGATGTTTCGATATGCGGGTTTAAGGATGAGGAAGCATAGGCGGCGCGTATTTTGGCCAAACCTGTACCATAGGCTTCGATTAGTTTTAGTCGATAAAAAATATTGGCAAGATTCTTATTTCGAAGTACGGAAACGCCAAGTGAGATGTCCTGGATAGTGATACCATTTAATAAACCACCAACAGAAATGAACTCGATGCGATCATCGAAAATGCTCACTAAGGTGGAAGCGTTAATGGAATATTCCCTATGTATTATGGCGTTGAGCAAAGTTTCTCGCACAGCTTCTTGGGGATAATCGCGTAAATCGACGCGCTCTAATTCGGAAAACTCACTCCTAGTCCGGTTGTGACGGTCAATAAAAGCATAGGCATCTTCTAATTGCTTTAATAATGAACCAGATAATTCTTTTCTATCCTTGAAGACAGTTTTTTGACTTCCTTCAAACACTGCTAACCTAATATTATGTGTGCATTGATCTGATAAAAGAAGCGCTAAGTTTGTATAACTGCCATCATTGGCGATTAAGCCGAGACTGCGCTGCTGATTCGGCTTCAAAGCTAAGTTGTGTTTCTTAAAATAGAGTTCTGTTGCGTGAAGCGTTAAATCTTGTTCGAGAGACTTGGCTTCTTCATAACAATCATTGCTACTATCTTTAATCATTTTCAAAATAGCAGCTTCTGACGCAGGAACACTGGAGGAAGCCTGCCTTACGAAAACTCCAGCGGGTCTGATTCCTTTATCGCTCAGGTAATAAGGTCTTTCGGTGCCCCTTTGGACTTCGATGATAAGTATGGTTTTGCCATCACGACTTTCGTGATAAATGTTAGTGAAAAGTGTAGCATCAGGCTTAATGGTATCCCTGATTTTATTGCTAATTTTCAGCATTGTTTCATCAAGATCGTCTATGCCAACTATGCTTCCGTCATCACTTATACCTAAGATTATTTTTCCGCCATCGGTATTGGCAAAAGCAATAACACTCTTGGCAATGTTGCCTGTATAAGATTCTTTGAATTCAACATTTATGTTTTTTACTAGCATGAGCCCACTTCCTTTCTAACTAATATTCTAATCATATTCTAACATACTAATCATTAGAAAGGGGAAGTGATTAGCATATGCGAAAAGATATGAGCTTGGATTCTGGGTGGAGTGGGCCGCACGCTGTGGTCCGCGATCTGGACTAGCCGCTCTCGTAGCGCTGGTTCCCCGAGAGCGTCAAAACTGCTTAGGGGGCTTTTACTTTGGCGAAACGTAATAGTACGCAATCCCCTCTGCGTCAATGTAAGAACTACGAAAGAGTGCATGGTCGCCATAGACAAGGAAATTGCTCGGTTCTTTCGGAAATCCATCGAAGGACACGAGGATATCTTTATCAATGACGTAAAGATAGGGTATTGTTTCGCTATAAACGGACCAAGAAACGAGATTTTCGCTAGCTCTTAATGGTCCAATGGGGTTTAGGTTTGAGAAAATTTCTTCGTTTGTGGTCATATCAAGGAGTGTTTGTACTGAGTTTTTTGTTTCGCTATTTTCGGTCGAAACAATGCTGAAAATGTGACCTGATTCGTTAGAGATATTATAGTCTCTGAAGGGGAATGGGAGTGGGAGTAGGGTTTTGCCAGTATTAATATTAATGAGCTCAAGCGCGAAGGTTTCGTCTACCCGAACAGCCACCACGTCGTTTTCGTAGAGGCGCGGATAAAAGCAATTTTCCATAATCAGAGTGATTTCGTCAGTTTGTAAATCGTAGCTATATAAATCCTTGAAGACAGGATTGTCAGGCTGCTTGGCTGAGGTTTCATCGAAGTAAATGGTATGGTCCTTTAATAGAATATTTTTAGTCGCGATGCTTTGTTCATCGGGATTATCAAGGGCGGGTAGGGGTTTGAGGGTTTTGTCCTTGATAGTTAGGACGGATGTTGTGCGGGTTTTGCCATCATCGGTAGTTGAGTTCAGAATAATGTATTCTTGATTGGCAGCCTCTACAAAGTCCGAACTGTTTTCGAAGGTGTAAAGAACCTCGTAATCTTGCTCAGCGATCTTGTAGATGCCGATACTTTCGGTCGAAAAGTCGCTGCTAACTCGCGTGCCCAGAAGTTCATTTTCAGAAAGCATGTGCTGAAAGAAATACTTACTATTGTTTTCCTCAAGCTCCAATTTTTCGTAATTGTAGTATTTACTGGCAGGCTCGACAGCTTTGTGGAACTGATAATCTACATTAATTGCTAGATCGTTGGTGATTTTAGTAGCTTCGGTTTGTGATTCTTCTTCTGATGCTGTTGCTGTAGAAGTCGTTACTTCTGATGAACTAGGGCTTCCCTCAGTAACCTTCGAGGTGATCGTTGAGGGAGTAGTAGCTTCCGTGGTATCAACATTTTTTTGGCAAGAAAATAAAAGAAGCGAAGTTGCAGCTAAAAGTATTAAGACAGAGATAATCTTTTT
>CAZNNL010000040.1:0-17508 GCA_964574395.1 uncultured Oscillospiraceae bacterium
TGTAAAGTTGTCCAAAACAATCGAATAGCCTTTTGATAGATACAATTCGACTATATGGAAATTTTAGGCGTCGACTATATTGCTATACCTAGTAGTAACTGCTATACTTTTATCAGGTACTAGGTAAGGCATAGTAGCGGAGGAAGATCAACTTGGCAGTTCCCAATAAACCAACAAACCCCAAACCCGACTCCGGAGCTGAAGCTATCTTTGATCGCAGCCAACTGCTAAAGGGCACATTAGAAGGCTGTGTGTTATTTCTGTTACACAGCAAAGTTTCCTACGGCTACGAGCTCCTTATAGATTTGCAAAGCTATGGTTTCCGAGACCTAAGCGAAGGCACCGTCTACCCACTGCTGATGCGCCTAGAGAAAAAAGGCTGGTTGAAGGCGAACTTTCAGCCCTCGCCGTTGGGGCCGAGCAGAAAGTATTTTGCCATTACTACTTTGGGAGAAATCGCTCTGCAAGAATTTCTAGAAAGCTGGACAGATATCGATGGAAGTGTAAGGCGCTTGATGAAAGGGGAAAAAGATGAAGCTGCTCAAGATACTTAAAGCATTTTATATGAACGAGTATAAGATGCTCAAACAGGAGAACCTTCTGCGCACAGATTTTTTAAGCACCGACGACCAAGTTTGTTTAAACAAACTTCTAGGTGACTACAAAGTTACACAGATGCATGTCTATGATGTAGAGCTTTTGAAGAAAGAGTTAATTGGAATGGGTTTGGAGGCTAAGCAGCGCGGCTCAAATTTGGAAGCAGCGATAGGCGGTGATGAGAAAGCCTTTGTTTTTGAGATGATTAAAGGCTTGCGCCCCGCCTCCATTAGAGGCAGGATACTGGCGTATGGTTTGAGTATGGCATTGGTGACGCTTTTTATTCTAGCGCTCACTCTTGTCGTGGGTTTTCCCGCAGTATACTCGTTTAATATTATCCACATTTTATTAATTCCAGCTTGGCTCGTGCTGTTCAAATTCTACGACTATCTTATTGTAAAGCGTAAGTATATGAGCGACAACACTTTTGTTAAAGACAAGAATGACTATGTGTACAGGGTTTTACACACGTTTACTTTCATTATACTTATCACTAGTTTAAATTATTTAAAGCTATATGTTGTAGCAGAACTTTTCACTCTTCCGGTTTGGGTGGTGCTGATTATTGTGGTGGTGCTTAGTTTTGCCATCATACTGTATAATTATTTTTATAGTAAGCGCTTGGCAAAAGAACGCCCGTGGACGGATTAGTTGAGCTTGTTATAAGGTTGGGAAATTGCCAAAAACCCACTCAAACTTCCATTTTATGAACTAACCTAATTAAAGCGTCTTTGACTAAAATGCAGTAGGCAAGCAGCGTCAAAATCATTAATTGCATGCTGTTCAATTCAATCCTTAACCCACTTTTTATTGAAATAAATATGTATAGCAAGAAAAGGGTGTAAGGCAAAACTGTAAAAAGTCTAGTAAGGTGTTTCAACAATTGCGGGGGATTTTTACTTTTTTTAATGGTATCCTCAAAAATTAGTAGTCCAAGTCTTCGTTTATAAGTAAATGCACAAGTCATCGCGATAATTGAAGATAGGCACAGTAGCGCTGGCAAAATGCCTTCATCCTTGATTACTACGCTGAAGAAACCTGACACAAGTGAAATGACAACCAACACCATTCTAAGGTGTTTAACTGAAAGTAATTTAAATGTGCTATTGGTGTTTTTGTTCATTTTGCCCCACCGATTCATTCTGAGAAGCCCTGTCCAACGGTGCAATTGCTGACTTAAATGTAACATAGCTACTAAGATGAATAAAGAGCGATATGACATGAGTCTTGTAGCTTGGATCCGTTAGGATACGCTTCTGAGACGCCCTTGGAAATTGTCAAAAAAGCAGCTTGTGCGACGATTTTAACGTGTACGCCCTTGGAAATTGTCAAAAAACCAACTTGTGCGACGATTCTGGGATCCATATGCCTGTAAATTGCATATATGCGACGTACAAGCTGTTTATTTGACGAGAATCGCGCCTGAAATCAAATTTTCGGCGTACAGGCTGCTTTTTTGCCAAAAGTATTTCTACAAGCCTACGTTACCAACTCGTTTGCGTCATCTGAAAATTATCAATTAGCCAAATACCGTCAATGTTTTTTAGACTGAGCTTCCCCTTAATAAAACCCACCTCAATCGCACCAGTGCTTTTGTTTGTCATGAAAATATTTGCTGTAAATCCCACCCGAAGCACGTTTCCGTCAATCGCAATTACTTGATATTTAGTCGAGTGATGGGCAAATAAGCTGTTTTTGCTTTTGGCAAAATCATGCACCGCATTCAGATTCATATTTGCACTCAAATCCCTCTCAATACAGCGCTCCGTAAATAATTTACTTATTTCCGGAGAAATATAGAAAGGTATTTGATTATCCATCTGTTTTAAAATCTTTGGCTGATTGGCAAAATCAACAAACGGAATCTTTTGCGAAAAATACGCCTCAGTAAACGCATCCGCCGTAACTAACCACCCAGAGTCGGTCATGTCCACTAGATCAGTCGTCAAGGCTACAGTGGAGTTTGACGGAATCAGTGCAAAACAAGAAACCAAACAAACCAGCAACAGCATTTGAATCTTTTTTCTCATGACGTTTCCTCCTTATAGGTGAAACTAGTTTTGTTTTCCAAGAGCAGGTAAGTATTTACTTATATTGATTAGTATAGCTTTTTGCTGGGCAGTAGAGCAAAGGCCATCTGTGTGCTGCACTGTCAAACAGCTTCGAAAATTGCCAAAAAATCAGGTTGTGCGACGATTTTGGGCTGGGCGCAATTGGAAATTGTCAAAAAACCAACTTGTGCGACGATTTTGGGCTCCTTAGGTCTGTAAATTGCATATATGCGACGTACAAGCTGTTTATTTGACGAAAATCGCGCTTGAAAGCAAATATTCGGCGTACAGGCTGCTTTTTTGCCAATAGAATCGTACGAGCTGCTTTTTTGGCAAAAGATTGATAGCAGCAATATGGTGTGTCGTCTAGCATTGGTGCTAAACTAAGATTGAAGGTATGGTTCACAAACTAACGGAGGAAATAGACTAGATGGACATTAGAAATAACTTTGAGAGATTTGGACCATTATATCTCGCCATCATCTATTGGGGGATCGCCCTAATTAATTTTAATATTTTCGATAGGAGCCCGCTAACATTATTCTTTACTGTTTTTACTTTTTTTACTGCGGGGACACTCCACTTTGTCAGGTTTCTTATCTCTCTGCACAAAAGATATAAAATGCATAATGCAGCTATGGAAGGCAAAACAAGCAGCAATCACGAGCAAGGTAAGTAAAGTCTCAAAATTATTAGCGTAGCGCGAAAAATGTGTTCCGCCTTCGATTTGGTAGTTGGACTTGTATTTTTGAAGCCGATTGTATATTATGGGTGCTGCACTTCTGTGCTTTTTCTTTTTAATGAATTTATAGTATATATCTTAATATTGCCCTCATAGCTCAGTTGGTAGAGCGCATCCTTGGTAAGGATGAGGTCACCGGTTCAACTCCGGTTGAGGGCTCCACACCTGAAAGATTCCGACAAGTTGCTTTTGTAGGGATCTTTCTTATTTAGCTCTTTACTCGACTATCTTACTGAAATACATTTAATAATATCTTAACAGATGTGCTCTGTTTCTGGGAAAGCGTATCAATGCGCCGTTTTGCCAGGAGTGGAGACTGGCTCAAGCAAATTCTTTGTATACACCAAACGGACGACTTTTTCTTCGCCTGGGCTGATGTCTATGGAGACCGACTGAAGGGCCTTGTATCCGTATGGGGTTTGAATTTCCTCTAGAATGTATTTTCCGCCAATCACCCTGTGCAGCGTGGTTTCATGGTTCAACAGAGAGAACTTTGCCTCATCATCGTAGAATTCATCGGTTTCATCCATGGTAAATATTTTTTTAAAGAAACCGTCTCCGTCGGGTCTATAGAGCTCAACAAAAGAACCTTTGTCTTCAAGCGCTAAGGTTCGCTCGTAGGTGTCTTTCAGTACATAGTCTCCGCCTGAGACGGCTTCGCCTGCTTGGTTAACGGCGAGGATTTTGATTTTGCCATAACTTTCTAATGGATTGGCAATGGTTGTAATCCAATAATCATGAGGATTGTCAGGGTGGTGCTTCTGGATGCTTTCGAGCGTGCGATGTCTGCTAAAACCGTACATTTCTTCGTATTCCCAAATCTTGCTTTTCAGGCCGCTTCCTTCGTCGGAAACAATCCAGGAATGGTCTCTAGACATAATCATATCCCCTGGGCGGATGTGGCTTTCATCGGCAAAACCCCCAGCCAGACTTGGTTTAAGTACAATGTGTGAGTAGTATCCTAAAGTTGCGGTAGGCGCAGTAGGGCAGGCGTAAACTCCATAGCTCTTACTCATGTCGTGATCAAGATTGGTGTAGTTTTCTCCCGCGAATGCTTGTGTATAGAGATAGTAAAAACCGTTGACGAATCCTACACAGTCAAGTCCGTTGCCTTCCCATTCTCCTTGCCTGCGGTCAGCTGGCGTCATGGGGGCAAGCCATTTTTTACTGGAAGGATCAATCTCAGCGATGTGACCACTAAGCAAATACTCGGTCGAATACGTCTTATTTAGCCAGGCAAGGATTTCGTCTGCCAAGTCTCCTGACCAGTATAAGCCTTCGGGGAATTCGTTTGTGCTGCGATAACTGTAGTTAAAGTCGGGACGCAGCCATGCTTTCACTCCTCCCAGTTTGCCTTTTACAATGTATTCTACGTCCAGAAGCTCGGAAGCATATTCCGTCATCTCCTGCCCGCCGTGTGCCAAAGGAATAAGCTGATACGCTACCTCCTCGCCGGGAAAAACATCAATGCGCGTGTCTTTGGTGATTTTGGTAGATGATTTGTTTGGCGTTTTGCGTTTGATTATGACTTTATATTGCTCAGCACCGGGTAGTTCATTCCACACAATAAACGGTCTTTGGTTTTCTATGGCAAAACGGGGGTCTAGTTTGTACGATTCTTCATCAGATAAAGCTTTTATTACGGCGTTATTGATCATCGCCTCGCTAGAATCGGATTTTAATTCTACGCTCGAAGAAAGCGCCACATTTTGGCAAGCTACTAAAGATATCCCTATTGCAAGCGCGAGTATGAAAGTCGAATATTTTCTCACTCAGTAGACTCCATGACAGAACGATGACCAATAAAAATGCTATCTCATATTCTAGCCAATTTATTGAATATAAGCGAGTAGGATTAAGATTTGTTTTACGAGCCAATCTTAAATTTCATCTCAGTAGTTTAAAATCCAGACGCAGACTGTTAAGCTAGGTAAGGTAGATTTAATTAGCAAAGTGGGGGCATAGATGGCCAAAGCAAATCTGCATAATAAACGACATAAAAAGCTTTACGCGTTTTTCAGGCTGCTCCTTAGTGGCATTTTTTCTTATCTTTACGCGTACAAATACGAAAAAGTAAAACTTACAAACGAGCCCTGCCTCATCGTTTGCAACCACAATACGGACCTCGATCCGGTCCTCTTAGCTCTAGCGTTTGACCATGTCTACTTCGTGGCGAGCGACCATATATTCCGGCTTGGCTTTATTTCTAAACTGCTTGTATTTCTGACGGGACCAATTCCTAGGCGCAAAGCGACGGTGTCTTCGTCGACGGTGCTGGAGATGAAGCGCAGGATCATGGCCGGTAATAATGTGTGTATTTTTGCCGAAGGGGAGCGCTCTTACGATGGGAATACTTTAGCCATCCACCCGACAATGGGAAAACTCATCAAATCCATGAAGGCAACGCTGGTGACTTACCGCATCACGGGCGGTTATTTTACTTCACCACGCTGGTCTTTCAAGCGCCGAAGAGGGAAGATGCAAGGCGAGGTGCGCGGCATATATCCTTACCAAGACTTAGCGCAACTTACACCGAATGACATTATCGAGAAAGTCCAAAGGGATATTTCAGAAAATGCGTATGAAGAACAAGCTAAAAACCCCATTCCTTATCATGGCAAAACGCTCACGCACGGCCTCGAAACTGCCCTTTATTTTTGTCCCAGTTGCAATGCACTGCAAACACTAAAAACTGAGAGAAACCAAATCTATTGCCAGTGTGGTTTTGCCAGCGAAATAGACCTCTATGGATATTTTTCAGCACCCGCCCCGAAGACGTTTACCGAGTGGTACACCTTGCAAAGGGACCATTTAAGAAAGCAACTCAGTGAAGGAAAGCTCCCTGCATTTCGCGAATCCGTGACACTATTTCTAGTAAACGATGAGAGTAAAGAAGAAATAACTAGCGGTGTTTTAACGATAAGTCCATCAAGCTTAGCGGTAGGGGAAAATCAGAAATATCAATTCGCATTGGAAGACTTGCCCTTGCTGGGGATGCATGGGCGGAACAGTTTAGTTTTCGCGCACAATGACGCATACTACGAAATCCGAGCACATAAATTATTTAATGCACGTTATTATTTGCACATTTACGATTATTATAAAGGGAACGCGGTAAACCGATAAAATGAGGTGAACAGATGAATTACAATTGGACTCCATTAATTTCAACAGGCATCATCGCAGGACTTATTATTGTTTCTAATATCTTGAGGAAGAAAGTGGATTTTATTCGTCGTGGCTTGGTGCCAACGGCGGTTATAGCTGGTTTTATTCTGATGTTTTTGAGGAATTTTGGTGTCCTTAACATGGATGTGGCGTTTCTAGAGCAGCTCACGTATCACGGGATTGCGATTGGTTTTATCGCGATGTCTTTAAGGGTGGCAAGGTCTGAGTCTAAAGCGGGCAGGTACATTGGAGCCAAGAGCGGTGCGCTGATTGTTAGTACCTATTTGGTGCAAGGTATTGTTGGGCTTGTGATCACGATAGGTTTGGCGTATACGGTGATGCCTGCGATGTTTAAGGCGGCGGGGATACTTTTGCCAATGGGATATGGACAAGGACCTGGTCAAGCCAACAACGTGGGTTCTTCTTATGAAGCTCTAGGCTTTGTGGGGGGACGCTCATTTGGCTTGGCGATTGCCGCAGCAGGTTACATTTGTGCTTGTGTGGTTGGCGTCATCTATCTCAACTATATTGTCCGCAAAAAACTGGTCACGCGCGGCAACCCGGACGAAATCCGTGGCTCCGTCAACATTGACACTTTCCAAGATGAGAACGAACTGCCAATTTCAGAGTCGGTTGACAAGTTTTCGATACAGGCAGCTTTGGTGATTTTTGTTTATTTACTGACCTATTTGCTGACGCTTGGCATAACGAAGGGATTGGAGGCGGTGGCGCCGGGTTTTGCGGCGACGGTGAACTCTTTACTCTGGGGCTTTAATTTTATTTTGGGTTCGATGGTGGCGATGGCGACGCGCGCCGGTCTGAGCTTCGCGTATAAGAAAAACATTCTCCACCAACAATATCAGAACACTTATCTGCTAAGTCGGCTCTCAGGGCTGGCGTTTGATGTTATGATAGTGGCAGGTATAGGTTCAATTGAGGCGGAGCAGCTGACAGGATTGTGGGTGCCTTTTATCTTACTGGCAATCGCAGGTGGCATCGTGACTTTCTACTTTATCAAACACATCGCAGCCATGATTTATCCTGACTACTACTATGAAGGCATTGTTTCGATGTATGGAATGCTGTGTGGCACCATTAGTTCTGGCGTTCTGCTACTGCGCGAAATTGATCCGGAGTTACGTACCCCGGCGGCGAACAATCTCATCACCGGTTCAAGCTATGGCATAATTTTTGGCGCTCCCATGTTGATCTTAATTAACTTGGCCGTCGCATCAACAACAATGTTGTTTGTCACATTTGGTATTCTTGCAGTTTATTTGGTTCTTCTGTATTTATTCATCAAAAATTTTAATGGCAAAACCAAAGCAGCCAATCACAACCCACCCACCTAGGAGAAAGGTCTAAGGCCTTGAAACAAGAAGATAGTTCCGATGGTTTAGGCCAAATACTGATAGCGAAATTGCGTGCTGCTTTTGCCGAAATTATGGCGATGCGCGAACAGTTTCTGCAGAATCCTGAACCCGCCGAAAACATCCACAACATGAGAATTGCCTTGCGCACCTACAAGTCTTTACTTTCGTTACTCAAACCATTTCTTGAACTGACGATTTACCAAGATATTCAGTCTCTGCTTCGAAAACCTACACAACCCACGGCGCGGCTGCGTGAGATTGATGTGCTGATTAAAATGATTGAGGAGCGTTTGAGCGCCAAAGCACAAACTGTAGATGCTTTGACGAAAACCGATAAAAGAGGGCTAAAACTTTTGGGCGAGGCATTTAAGGTACGGCGCTTAGAAGAACAAAGGTATTGTGTGGAAAAAATAGCATCGACTGCGTTTGTAGACGATTTACAGGCGGCCAACGACCTCTTGTTAAATCAGCTTAACTCTGAGCTTCTGGAGAAGTTAAATATGGAAAATTTGATACTTCCACGCTTAGATGCTTGGTTTCTGTCGATGCTGCACCGCATGGAAGATTATCGGGAATTCAAGCTTGGCTACATCCATCGCACACGTCTCAAAGCTAAAAAAGCACGCTATGTCAGTGAATTGTTTGAAGAACATTTGAATGAAAAATACTTACGCAGAATGAAGGAAGCCAAAGCGTTACAAGGGGAGCTAGGTGACATTTGCGACGTCATCAATCATCAAATCTTGATTCTGGAAATATTATTTCCAATGACAAGTGTAGACGATGAACGGACAGCCTCTAAATTTGAGAATGAGGCAGCAATCAAGCGGGCAGCAAAACGTCTCATCCTAGCCGAAAAGGAACTTGAACTAAGCTACCGCGAAACCCTGAGCCTAAAACTGTGGCTAAGCAGCGTTGGGCCAATCTAGGAGGAGTTACAGCATGCAATATCTGATGGGCATTGATAATGGCGGAACCTTTGTGAAGGCCGCTATTTTTGACTTAGACGGAAAACAAATCGCGGTGCATGCCGAGACCACGCCAGCACATTATTTTGATGGGTGTTTTGCCGAGCGGGATATGGAAAATCTGTGGCAGACGAATTGCTCCGTGATTAAGCAAGTACTCGAAAAATCACAAATTCCTGCTACTGCAATTGCAGCCTTGTCGTTTAGTGGTCATGGCAAAGGTCTCTATCTATTGGATGAGAAGGGACAAGCCGTACGCCCCGGCATCATGTCAACGGACAGCAGGGCAGAAGCACTTGTTAATGCATGGGTTCAAAATGGTGTGGCGGAGCAAGTTTATCATAAAACCTTACAAAAGGTTTTAGCCAGTCAAGCTCCCGCGCTTTTGGCATGGCTTAAGCGTTATGAACCAGATTGCTACGATAGCATAGCTGCGATTCTTTCCGTGAAGGACTTCATTCGCTACAAGCTGACGGACGAAATTTTCGCTGAGTTTACGGACTCTTCCGGCAACAGCTTGGTGAATTTGGAAACTAGGGCATACGACGATGAGATATTGCCGCTATTTGGCCTAAGCGAGCTGCAATCTGCCTTGCCGAAACTCATTAGTTCTTTTGATCATGCTGGCAAAATCACCCCCCTCGCCGCATCTCTCACGGGCTTAAACGAAGGCACTCCAGTAGTAGCCGGTATGTTTGACATCAATGTTTGTGGGCTTGCTTCCGGCTTAGTGAATGAAGATGAACTGGCCGTAATCGCTGGCACCTGGAGCATCAACGAATACATATCCAAAACGCCCATTCGTGATGGAAGTATTGCTTTGAATTCTCTTTATTGTATACCCGGTTATTATTTGCTTGAAGAAAGCAGTGCGACTTCAGCCGGTAACCTAGAATGGTACATCAGAAATATTTTAAATTTCGATGGAGACTCAAAATCTAAGAGTGGGCACTACAATTATGCAGACGTCAACGCAATGGTTGATTCACTTGATCCCAGAGAGTCGAGTTTGATATTTTTCCCCTTCATTAATGGTTCGGCGGATACGGGTTTTGCCAAAGCCTCCTTTATTGGGATGGATCCTTCGACTGATCTTAGGCAAATGCTGCGTGCTATTTATGAAGGCGTGGTTTTTACACATAAGGCGCACATTGACAAGCTACTAAAGAATCGCGCGCGGCCTGAACGCTTGAGACTTTCCGGTGGCGCCTCGCGCTCTATAGTGTGGGTGCAAATCTTCGCTGACGTGCTACAAATTCCGATAGAGGTCGTGGAGGATAAAGAACTTGGTTGTCACGGTGCTGCGATGGCGGCGGGTGTTGCTTTAGGTTTGTACGAGAGTTATGAGGAAGCAGTTTCGCGCAGTGTTGTGATTAGCAAGCGTGTTGAACCGCGAGCTGTCTATGCTTCTGTGTACGAGGAAAAGTACGCACGCTATATGCAATTGCGTGATTTGTTGAATGAGTTTTGGCTGGCGACCTCTGATGGCCCGACTTGACTGCGCTATGGGCGAGTGTGTGGTTTTTTGGTCGTGTTATTGGCAAAAAAACAACTTGTACGCTGGCGAGAGCTCTCGATGATTGCTTTTGAGCAAAAACTTGGCAAAAAAACAGCTTGTATCCAGAAATTCCGGGTTTGGTGCCCGAAATCGTCGTACAAGCTGATTATTTGACGAAAAAAAGCTGAGAAAGCGGCTTTTAGAGCGATTGTGGGTGCATAAGCTGTTATTTTGCCAATTTTCGGAGACTTTTTGGGACATCCAATACAGTGTGACCCTAGTCCAAATGGAATACTGGGCGAAGATTGCTTGCCACGGGGCTGTTGTCAGGATTGGTTTCCATTAAGTCAGCCATGTAGTCCCACCATTTGCGACAGATAGCTGTTTCAGCACTTTTGTCGTAGCGCTCGGGATCCTCAAGAGTGATTACACCAAACAAAATATTGGTTTCTTCGTCTAAAAAGATAGAATAATTACTTCCGCCATATTCATGAATCATGTCGATCATTTCTGGCCACAGTTCGTTGTGGCGTTTCTCGTATTCGTCTGCCATGCCAGGATAAAGCTTCATTTTAAATCCGCGTATCATAGGGTCCTCCTAAATTGGAAAATTATGTTAAATATGATTTTGTTAATTCAAATTCCGGTAGGGATGTGCAGTCATGTCGCTCCAAGCCTTACAGGGAGCTGCAATTTTGTCGCTTTGGGTGCCAAGTTTTCAGGCTACAGCAGGGAAGGGCACCCCCGGGTCTACAGAAAAGTCCAGCACCGAAATGCTGGACTTTCCGAAACCACTAAAGGTTTACATTAATAGACTGTTTTCCATTCTGCAATGTTGGAAGGATCAAATCTGAATGGTGGGCCTAGGATAACTTCGGTGCCGCCGTCGCCAGCTGCAACGATAGTGTATTCGCCTAAGCTTCCGGATGTGTATTTGTTGCCTTCTGCACCTGTGATTGTTCCGTCAACTAAGGCTGCTGCTGTGTAACCAGCGAGATAGCCGATGTCGATGGGGTTCCAGAGATACATGTAGGGGCAGGGGAAGCCATCGCCCTCACCGATGTAATCAGCCATTTCAGATGGCAGACCGAGTCCGGTGAGCTTGACTGCTGAAGCTTGATCTTTCAAAACTTTACCTGCGGCCATGATGCCTACGGTTGTAGGAGCACAAATGACTTTGAGGTCAGGATAGTTCTTCAAGAGCGCTTGGGTTTGGTCAACAGATTTTTGATACTCGTCGTCACCATAGGCAACTTCAGCGAGTGTCATATCTTTGTATTTTGGGTCTTCTAGAATTTTTTTCATGGATGCAATCCAAGCGTTTTGGTTGGATGCTTGGCTTGTCGCAGAAAGGATAGCGAATTCACCTGAACCACCAGAGAGGTCAAAGACAGCGTCGACCAGAGCTTGGCCAATCAGATCTGTACCTGCTTGGTTGACGTGCACCATGCGGCTATCGGGATTAACGGCTGAGTCAAGTGAGAGCACCTTAATACCGGCATCCATGGCTTGAGTTAATGCAGGTTGAAGTGCATCGAAATCGTTTCCTGCAATAGCGATGGCGTCAACTTTTTGGGCGACGAGTTCGCTAATCATGGTGATTTGTGCTTCTGCGGTTGCTTTTTCAGGTTGTTTGACGACAACTTTGCCGCCGAATTCGTTTACAGCTTTGGTAAAGCCTTCAGCTTCTTTTTCGTTGTAAGGGTTACCAGCACTCTTAACAAGCAAGGCAAAAGTCTTTCCTTCAACAGCTGCACCAGCTGATGTCTCGCCAGCAGCTGCTGTTGTTTCACCTGCAGCAGCGGTTGTTTCAGCTGCGGCTGTTGTTGTTGCTGCGCCGCCACAGGAAGCCAAGATGGCTACCATCGACAGAGACAACAAAATACTGAACAGTTTTTTCATTGGGTCCTCCTAATTAGACTATGTATTGCTACGTGCATTGTCGTAGCTTAGTCTCTTTTAAATTTGCGCTGAGGTTTGAGATTGGGTGCCATGACGGAGATTATTAACAGCGCTCCAATAATGACCATCATGAGTTGGGACTGGACATTAATTAAGCCCAGGCCGTAGCGTAAAAAGCCTAGTGTAAATATTGAAATTATTGCGCCAACGAAGTTTCCTTTGCCACCGTCAGTCAAGATGCCACCAAGAACACACATAGAAATGGCTTCGAGTTCATAGCCGATGGCGATGTTTGGGCGTGTAGACCCCATGCGTGCGACGAGGAATACGGCTGTGATTGCGGAAAATAGACCAGATAGGGTGTAAACGATCAGGCGGATGTTTTGGACACGGATGCCAGAGTACTTGGAAGTGATGCGGTTGCTGCCGATGGCGTACATCCTTTTGCCAAAAATAGTTTTGTGCAAAACAAAGCCCATAATAATAGCCAGAATGATAAAAATGATGAACATGTATGGTACCGGCCCGATCTTGCCCCAGTAGAGGTTGGAGTACCATTTGATGCTGGTGAAACCGCCAGACGCTTGATCGCCCAAAATAATCAAGGCAATGCCACGATAGAGGATTTGGGTGCCCAGCGTAACAATCATGGGAGCGAGTTCCTGAAAACGTGTCAGTATTAGACCGTTGATCAGTCCGCACAATGCACCAACGAGTAGGCAAATGACAATTGCTACACCCATAGGGACGCTCAATTTGTTGTAGGCTTCAGCCATGATGACGCTGGAGAGGGCGACAATCGAGGCAACCGAGATATCAATTTCTCCGATAATCAACACAAAGACCATGGCTAAAGCGATAAAGGCCTTTTCGAGGAAGGAAGAAGTGGCGGTAAAAAGTCCGTCAACACTTAGGTAGTATTCTGAAACGAAGCTATTAAAAATATTCACCGCGACAAAAATAAGTAGCAAAAACCATTCCCACTTTAGGAAAAAACGCTTAAACGAAAAGCTTTGATCTGCACGAATGACGCGTAATTTTGGATCACTCATAGCTGTTCCCTCCTACGCAAGTTATTCGCAATAATAGAGCGTTGAGTTAAAACGTTGAAGATAATGGCTAGCAGAATCAGTAGACCTTTGAGGCCGTTCTGATAGAACTGGGAAATACCGACCAAAGGCAAAGCGTTGCCCAGAATCGCCATAGTCAATGCACCTAAGAAAACACCGACGACACTACCACGCCCGCCGTTAAGGCTAACCCCGCCGATAACGCAAGCAGCGATGGTATCCATTTCAATGCCCATGGCCATATCCCCTTGCGCAGAGGCATAAATCGAGACCCAAAGCGCACCAACCAGGCCAGACAAAAGCCCCATCACACCATAAGCTACAAACTTGATACGATCGGTATTAATTCCGCTAAACCCTGCAGCTTCCACATTGCTGCCTGTCGCATAAATCCGCCTGCCCGTCCTCGAATATTTCAGAAAGAAGAAAAAGATGATGTAACAGACTAACATGACCATAATCATATTATTAATTAAACCAAAGCTGAGGTAACTACTTGTGGCAAAAGCCTTATACGCCTCGGGTATCTGATAGGCAGCAACCCATTGATTGCGTGCTAGAAGGTAGGTTAAGCCGCGGTAGATATTCATAAAACCCATAGTCGCGATGATTGGAGGAACTTTCCCCTTGATGATGACAAGACCGATAAACAGCCCGCAAATCAAGCCAATCGCAATCGCAATCAGGAAGGACACAAGCACTGGTACACCAGGATTATCGCGCATAATCAGTGCGGTAGACATACCCGAGAAAGCGATAGTCGCGCCAATACTGATGTCGATACCACCGATGAGCAGAACCAACATCATCCCAAGAGCAAGTATCATCGTGGTCGAGTAGTTGGTGAGCATGTCATTAATATTTTTCAACGAAATAAAAACGGGATTAGCAATGGTAATAGCCACCACCATCAGCACGAGCACTAAGAGAAGACTAATTTCTCTAGAGGAAGTCAGGTTTTTAAGCAGCTTGTTTTTCTTAAGCATGAGTCGTTTCCTCCTGTCTTCCGTCTTTAGTCATGGCCAAATGTAATATTTCTTCTTGCGAATCACGCGGTGTTAAAAAGCCAGAAACACGTCCCTCGCACATGACCATGATGCGGTCAGACATCCCCAAAATTTCAGGCATTTCTGAGGAAACCATAATGATGGCAAAACCCTGCTGCGCCAAATTTCCGATAATCTCGTAAATTTGTGCCTTTGCTCCGACGTCCACACCTTTGGTTGGCTCGTCCAGAATCAGCACCTTCAATTCGTTCGCGAGTAGTTTGGCTACGACAACTTTTTGTTGATTACCACCCGAGAGCGATTTGGCTGTGGCGAAGATACTTTGCGCTTTCACGTCTAATTTTTCTGCGAAGGTTTTTGCTTTGGCACGGCCTGCATCTGTGTTTGTTAAACCAAACTTTCCGAGCTCAGCAATTATGGGAAGTGTAATGTTTTCGCCAATACCCCAATCAAGGATTAGACCCTTCAGTTGACGGTCCTCGGTAAGCATACCGATACCATGTTTCATCGCGTCATGAGGATGCCTAATATGTACTTGTTTGCCTTCTACAAAAATCTTGCCCGAACTTGCTTTTTCTGCACCAAAAACGCACTCCATGACTTCTGTTCGCCTAGCACCTACTAATCCTGTGACGCCCAGTATTTCCCCTTTATGTACGTTAAAACTGACATCCTTGAAATAGCCAGTCCAAGACAAATTCTCAACACGCAATGCTTCTTCACCGATATTCGTGCTTGGCTTCGGATACATATCAGAGATTTCGCGACCCACCATGGCTTTGATTAATTCTTTGTTGGATATCTCATCCACTTGGTAGGTACTAATGTATTGAGCATCCCTAAACACTGTGACACGAGATGCAAGACGATACATATCTTCAAAACGGTGGGAGATAAAAATAATGGAGTTCCCCTTGTCTCTGAGCTTTTCCGCTATGGTATAGAGATGTTCAGACTCTTGGTTTGTTAGCGCAGCCGTCGGTTCATCCATGATGATGATGCGAGCATCAAGTGAAAGTGCTTTGGCAATTTCAACCATTTGTTGTTGTGCCACACTAAGAGCTTCGATTTCATCACTCGATTTAAAGTCTGCGCCTAGCTCTTTAAGCAGTTCATCCGAACGACGATGCATCTCTTTCCATTGAATGATGCCATTCTTAACAATTTCGTGCCCCATAAAAATGTTTTCTGCCACGCTCAACTGAGGGTAGGAAGTGACATGTTGGTAGATGGTTGCAATGCCCGCTTCCTGTGCTTCTTTGGTACCTTTAAAGACACGTTCCACGCCGTCTAAGAACATCTGACCAGCATCTGCATGATGCGCGCCAGAAATCACTTTAATTAAGGTTGATTTACCGGCGCCATTTTCTCCCATCAGGGCATGAATCTCGCCTTTACGCAAATCAAATTGCACCTGATCTAAAGCTTTTACACCAGGAAAAAACTTGCTGATGCCTTTAAGTTCTAGAATTGTGTCTGGCATGCTTCCTCCTATTGGTCTACTTGGACGGTCTCGATTTGCATAATCGCACCGAGTTTCTTGATACTTGCTGAGAGATGCCCTACAGCCATGGCAAAATGATGCGTCAAACCCTGTGCAAACCATTCGTCCATATACGCGTCGGGTGCTTGCTTAAATTTCACCGCAGTCTGTGTATTACCAATGGTCATAATGGTACCGTCAGTGGACATGGCGTCCGTGACAATGAATTTAAGATTTCCATTCCTTAATTGTGTGAGTCCTAGTGTTGTGATTGGACCTTGTTTAACTTTAGCTTCTACGGAGACACCTGTTCCTTGTTTACCGTGGTATAGCCCCATGCCCCTTAGGATAGGTTTTTCTTTTGCGATTTCGAGGTGGAAGGGCCCATCATGACCAAGGAGAATCGTGCCATCTTCGTAATCCGTGACAACAATCTCGCAAAAACTTCCGCCGGCTCCCAAAATGTCGCAGATTTTCATTGCAACACAAGTTTTTAGGTCGCCTTCACCGGTGCAGGGGATTCCTTTTGCCGTTAATAGTGAATGCCCCACAATAAAACCGGCTTGAAGCTTTTCGTAAGGGCTGTTTGGCGAACCATGATAGTAATACGTCAAGGCGTCCAAATCACGTTTTTCCACCAAGGCATCTAGGGCGATGGCAACTCGTGCAGACCAATCCAATTGTTCTTCGCTCGGCTTCTGCGCGATGGGGTCCGCTGCTGCGGTATCGCTTATGGTAAAGAATTGGTCAATCTCTTGGCGCTTGTTTGATAAAGCAGCATCATCGATATTTTCCATTTCTGCATTGAGGTCGCACATCTCTAGCACATCAATATGAATGCCAGTCTGCGCTTGCAACATGGTGAAATCACTATATAAATCGAGCATGCCGCTGTATGTGTTACCTAGGAAACCAAAGCGTGCACCACGCAGATTGCGTTTTACTTTCGCAGCGTCTAGCCACTCCTTAATTTGTTCCCAAGCACGTTTGGCTTCAGGGCGATGAGCAGTGACTTCATCCGTCAAAGAGATATCAGGCGTTTTTTCTAAGCCCAAGAGCCCGTTAATGACGGTTGTACTGATAGCGGCACGTTCCAAGGCGTTAACAATCTCAGGCACAGGACATGCGCCGCAATGTGCAAGCCACTCTCCGGTTGTCGTTTTGGCATAATTGATCCTTGCCGTAGGTTGAAGATTAAGGATAATTGCTTTGGCTGTGCAGATTTGGTGTATGGGTAAGACGGCATCACTCGTGACATAGGTGGCGGCATGAGCGAAAACAAGATCTACTTGTTGTCTGGCAAAATAATCCCCCGCAGCATAGCCACTTTCCGCATCATCAACCAATCCAAAGTTACACACCTCAGCCCCAAGTTCTAGGAGACCTTGCTCAATAAATTCTCCATACTGAATAAGGCGCTCGCGCAGCCCCGGGAATTGGGACCAGTAAGCTCTGAGTCCCATTGAATAAAGACCAACAACTGGTTTTTTATAAGAAACATGCTGCTTCATTGCTCTAACCCCCTTTGTCTAACAGAATCAAACAAGATAAAAATTAATTAATGTTGCTTAAGTCAAATTGCATATTTTTATGGGTGTTTTGCCATATAATTAAGTGTAAACTTGACAAAAAATGAATGCATCCATTAC
>CAZNNL010000041.1:0-16898 GCA_964574395.1 uncultured Oscillospiraceae bacterium
GATGGCAATCGAATGTGCAGAAAACAGGGATTGGAGAAAAACAATGAAAACAAGGAATAAAAGAATGAACAATAGTTTCCTAAAGAAAGGGCATGCATTATTAATTATGGTGCTTGCTTTCGTAATGTTAGTTTCCGGTTCTAACTTGCTGGCAATAGAGCTGACGGGGCAGAAGCAAACGCTGGGGAATGCGGATTTGCATGTCTTGGTCAGTAACGAAGAACTGCGTAACCAAGGCAAGATTGCAATTACGGTTGCTCCCAAAAAGGATGTAAAAATCACCAATCTCAAGTTTAATGCCTCGACTCCTACGGGTTTGACCTTGAAGTCAGGTGCGCCGGTACAGCTGGCCAATTTAACTGGTCCGCAGGACATCAATTTACTGTATGAAATAAAAGTGGCGGCGACGACAACGACGACTGCGGCGACGACTACGACCAAGAAGGCGGATCCACTGCCGAGAACAGGTGAGGACGGTTCGACATTGTTCTTCCCTATTGCGTTGTTGGTGGGTGGTGCGGCTTTGCTGATGTTCTTATTATTAAGGCAGGCAAAAAAGAGCAAGCTAGGCGTTTTTGCCATACTTCTTATTTCGGCCCTACTTATTGGCGTAGCGAATTTACCGGTTGCTCAAATTAGCGCCGCAGGTACGCAAGCGAGCTATAGTTTTGATGGAACTTTCCGTGTAAACGACAAACAATATACCTTCACTGGCACATTTGAATACACACGCGAAACAATCGAAGCGCCGACAACGACTCCAACAACGGCTGCGCCAACAACGACTACTACTACAGCGAAACCGACGGAAACGACGGCTACTACAGCGAAACCGACGGAATCGTCAACGACTACGACAGCAACGACAGCTAAACCTACAGAAACGTCAACGACCCCGACAACAGCTGAGCCAACAACGACTCCAACAACAACTGAGCCAACAACGACACCGACTACTGCTCAGCCGACAACGGCCCCGACAACAGCTGAGCCAACAACGACTCCAACAACAGCCGAGCCAACAACGTCTCCAACTAATGCGCCGACGCCGACACCCGTTGTTGAAGTTAAAGAAGAAACAAAGACCGAAGCAATTCCGTTTGGAAAAGAAACTGTTGAAGATCCCACCATCGATAAAGGCACAAGTAAAATTACACAAGTCGGTGTACCTGGTGAAAAGAAAATTGTTGAAACCGTAACCTATACAGACGGTAAAGAAACTGGGCGTGTCTTTAAGAGCGAAACTGTTACTAAAGATGCAATACCAGAAATTACAGCAGTTGGTACAAAGCCTGTTGTGACGACAAAAGATGAAACAAAAACCGAAGAAATTCCATTTGAGACTAAAACAACTGAGAATCCAGACCTAGATGAAGGTGTCGAAAATATTATCACCGTTGGCAAAAAAGGCGTAAGAACAATAGTTGAAAAGGTTACCTTCACAGACGGTGTTGAAACAGCTAGGGAAGAAACCAGCAATGAAGTGACTACTCCTCCTGTTGATGAAGTTAAAGAAGTTGGAACTAGGAAGCCCTATACTGTTACCTTCTATGACGCAGCAGAAGCAGTTATCAAAACGGTAGAAGTTAAACATGGTGGAACCATTGATGCAGCAGATGTACCAACCGTTCCTAATAAAATTGGTTATTCTGGTAAATGGGATACTGATACCACTGCAGCTGTTACTTCTAACTTAGACATTAAGCCTGACTACACGCTGAAGTCTAATGCTTTCGTAATAAAGGACGCAAATGGAATTGACAGAGTCGTAGTGGGCAATGTAAATACGAACCTGAGTAATGCATTTCTTACCAAATTAAATGCAGAACGCCAGAAATTGGGCTTAGGTGCACTTCAATCAGTCGACAGCTGGACTGCTGGTGCTAACATAAGAGCAAAAGAAGCAAGTGTGTTTTTCAGTCATGCAAGACCAGAAACCCCGACAAATGAATATTCTTTCAAAACGGCATTTTCAAGCCCTCAACCATCCGCCGAAAATATTGCCGTTGGGAATAGTACTGCCGATGCAGTTTATCAACAATGGTTCAATTCAACTAAGGGTCATAAAGAAATTATGTTGGATGGCGCTTACACCAAAACTGCGATTGCCTGCTTTGTAGTAGAGGAGACTACCTCAGCAGAAACGAACTACACCTACTACTGGGTCCAAGTCTTTGGATAATAGAATAAAATAATCGGCGAGTAAGCCAGCAGTCCCAAACCCAACTCAAAAACAAAAGCTTCGCAGTTTCTGCGAAGCTTTTGCCATTATCATGTTCAATTAAAAAGTGTGGCTCATATTAATTTCGAAATGATGGTGTATGGTACAAAAATTATTTCAACTTAGCTTTAATGTTGCTGTTCCAGTGGTTTTGTTTGACCATTTCAGGGATTGAAAGGTTCTTTTGGATGATTTTCTTTTCTGATGAACCACCGACTGCGGAATACATATCGTAGGGTCTCAATATGTAGTCTGCAATGCCGTAGCCCCAGAGCAAATATCCAGGACAGTCATCAATCTGGACGTATTCACGACTATTTACATGTTGGTTCACTACTGTAAATCCGCCTTCATACACATCCGACACGACAACAACATGCCCGCCATATCCTGCGCCTGGTCCATAGGCATAGACCAAAACGTCACCTTTTTCAACTAACTCAGGACTGTAGGGAATCTTGTCAAAGTACAAAGAGTTCGCATTATTGTGAATTTCATTAGCGTTTCCGTAAATGACATCACCATAATATTTGATTGGGAAAATGCTTGCCGCGTAGTTGTAAACCAGATCTACGCACTGGTTGCCGTACATTCCGTCTTGGTCAAAGCCTTGATAGGTCTCGGCATAGTATTTTGCTGTTGCGATCCAGTCGTCTTGTTGGCGGTTGGTCGCTGCGTTTATTTCTGTTATAGGACTTGCCACTAAAATAGTCACAAACAAAATAAGGCTGCATAGCGAGGCTATGAGTTTCTTTTTCATGATGTAGTTTGTTCTCCGTTTTTTCTGAAAAATCATTGAGAGATTGGCAAAAACGCTCAACAATCGGGAATTCTAGCACGGTTCGTTTCCAGATAGCGAGCAAACTTTGATAGTCAAAGCAAATATTTAGTTCTTTTTCACGACAATATGTGTACCGCAGCTGCTAAGTTTGTAGGCATTGTAACAACAATAACGAGGCAAAACACGGAAGAAAGCGAAATTTTGCGAAACGATTCGTTCTTCATTATCTGTGAATTGGTGCTACGATTCTTGAATGAAGTTTTTATCACATGAAAGTGCCCTACAGTTTTGGAAGTTTACCTTGGCCCAGCGTGTTTTTGCCGAAAAAATTGCTCGTGTGAAACAGGCGAAATACTTAGTACTTAGTGAAAGGGATAAGTTTAATAATAGTATTGGCGTATCATACACATGCACAAAAAGGCTACCCGCAGATGCTTTGGATCATGAGCGTGGAGTAGTAACTCCTTATTTCATGTTCCTGCAATTGGCAAAAGACTACGACCTTTTCGAGTTGATTCTTTTGGCTTGCCTACTCTGTTCTTGTGAAGATGGCCCGCGGACCGCGGTATTGCTTGAAAAACAGAAACTTGTTGCATTTGTCCAAGCGGCAGTTGGTCACAGAGGAAGAAGCAAGGCACTCCATGCTTTGCGTTATGTTAATGAGCGTGCGGTTTCGGTCATGGAAGTTTTTGTGCATATGTTTTTTGCTTTACCTAACAATCTTGGTGGGCTCGGACTAAAAGGCGGCGTCTTTAACTACAAGGTAGAATTAGATGCTGAAGGCAAAAAGGCTCTACAGCAAGATTATTGTTACATTGACTATTGTTTTCCGGATTTGAAAATTGGCTACGAGTATCTTGGCAGTGGACACAGCAGTACCATGGATTTTGATTCTGCGCGAACAGTTGCTTTGGGCCGAATGGGATACAAGATTCAGAACATTACCAAAACTCAGCTATATAATCCCTATAGAAGACTGCAATTATTTAAGCAAGTGCTTACTATGCATGGCAAAACAATGCGGATTCGAACCCCGAACTTTGAAATGGCTCTTAACAGACTCCACGAAATATTACCTAGAATAGCAGGCACGAATGAAGCTTCTCCACTTGCCAATTACATTTCTCACGATAAGAGACAGCGTTGGAAAAATTCGAGGTGAGGAATTTTCTTCTTAACTTCAACCGTTTACCCTCAATATGTTAGGTGTCAAAATTTGGACTACAGAAAGATTTCGAGCGATATTTCTTTCTGTAGTCCAAATTCTGCCACTTTTCGGTGGAAAAAAGGACGTTTTCTTTCTGTAGTCCAAATTTTGCCACTTTTCGAAAAACGAAAACGAAACCCACCCCACTTTTCGAAAAACAAAAACAAAACCCACCCCACCTAGATTTGTAAATTGACAGAAACCCAACGTTAATCCGAATAATGCTATAATTTTCAGAAGTTGAACCCAAAAACGCAGCAGTCCCCCAAACCAAAACCAAATGGAGAAGCAAGATGGCAGAGCTAGGTGAAACAATTAATTATTCAGTAGAAGAATTAGAAGCAGGACTTGGCCAGCACACAATAGGTCATTATGTGCGCGAATGTGAGGCGGGCTTTTTGAAAAGCCTTTCCGAAATTGCTTATCAAACGGCGTGGAATCCGAAGATTAAGGCGATTTTTATTTCAGGGCCAACTTCTTCTGGCAAAACGACTTTTACAGAGCGTTTGGCCGCCGCTTTGCATCTGCACGGTCGTCCGACTTGTGATCTGTCTCTCGACGATTACTACATTGACAACCTTGTACCTAATTACCACAATGGCCGCCCCGACTTGGAGAGCCTAAACACTTTGGACGTGCCGCTGATGGTTGAGCAGATTAAGACGCTATTGACTGGCGCAAGTGTGAATGTGCCAACGTTCCGATTTTCTACTAGGGAACGCGAGATGGATCCGAAGAAAATTCTGAGAGTGCCACCGCGCGGGGTTTTGCTTGTTGAAGGCTTGCATGGATTGTCAAAGGAAGTTTCCGGCGCGCTGAATGAAGGTGAATACCTTAATGTGCTGATTATGCCCTATGCGACGCTGTTTTCGGATCGGAAGTTGATCGGACCGCGCGAGATTCGTGTGCTGAGGAGGCTTTGCCGAGATTATAATCATCGTAATACGACCGCGATTGCGACTTTAGATTATTGGCCGATGCTCGATCATGCGGAAGCTCTGATTTTCCCTGAGTACATTGCGCGCGCACATACCTTTGTCAATTCGGCGATGGCGTATGAGTTTTTCGTTATTCCAAATTTGGCAAAACACCTACTACAAAGAGATTTACTTGCGGCGGAAAATGGAACTTTGCGAGGACCGGAAATGGTGAAGGATCAAAATGAGTATGTTGATCTGGAGGCGGCGCTAGGTTTTGCCAGAACGATGCTAAAGGTTTGCGAAAAATTACCTAGCATAGCAGTGGACATCGTGCCACCCAATTCCATCTTAAATGAATTTATACGTTGACGGAGGCGAGGCGAGATGCCGATAAAACTACCCACAAATATTCCGGCAGCGGAAACCCTAACGAATGAGCACGTGTTTTTCATGACGCAGGAACGTGCGTTTGAACAGGACATCAGGCCGCTTAGAATTTTGATTTTGAACTTGATGCCGGAGAAAATTACGACGGAAACGCAGCTGTTTCGTTTGCTTGGTAATTCGCCTTTGCAGGTGGAGCCCAAGCTCATGTATACCGCTTCTTACCAGCCGACTAATGTTTCGGAAGATCACCTGGGTGCGTTTTATTGCACCTACGAAGAAATCCAAAATGAGTTCTTTGACGGGATGATTATCACTGGTGCTCCCGTTGAACTCATGGCTTTTGAAGAAGTCGCTTATTGGGACGAACTAACGCAAATTATGGAGTGGAGCAAAACCCACGTCTATTCAACCATGCACATCTGTTGGGGAGCACAAGCAGCACTTTACTACCATTATGGTGTGAAAAAGCATCTCTTAGACAAAAAAATGTTTGGTGTTTTTGAGCATACCGTGGCGTGGTATTCCCCGGTGAAACTGCTGAGAGGTTTTGATGATGTCTTCTACGTGCCACATTCTCGCTATACAGAAGTGCGTGCCGAGGAAATCAAAGCGATTAAAGAGCTGCGTTTGTTATCGGAATCAGCAGACTCAGGCGTCTACTTGGTTGCTGATTTAGAAGGCAGACAAGTTTTCGTGACGGGGCATTTGGAATATGACCCCAACACCCTGGAAAATGAGTATCTCAGAGATTTGGCGAAAGGCATAGACATTGCAATTCCTCGCAACTACTACCCCAATGACGATCCTTCCCAAAAGCCCATCGTACACTGGCGCTCAACAGCTAACTTGCTGTTTATGAACTGGTTAAATTACTACGTCTACCAAGAAACCCCGTTCGATTTGAGTGAACTTGCTGCACAGCATTAGACAAGAGGAGTGAGATCTTGAAAATTAAACTGAATACTGGCGCTGAAATGCCGATGGTCGGCTTAGGGCTTTACAAAACAAATACGCCCGAAGAAATGCAAGAAACGATTCAGGCTGCTTTTGCCGAGGGCTATCGTCTGCTTGACACCGCTGCGATGTACCAAAACGAACTAGAGCTGGGGGCAGCCATCAAGCAAACTGAAATTGCACGCGAGGAGATTTTTGTTACGACTAAAGTTTGGAACGAAGCACAACGCGGTGGTTTGGTGCGTGAAGCCTTTGAGGAAAGTCTCAGACGTCTCGATATGGCGTATGTGGACTTGTTGCTCATCCATTGGCCTGTCAGAGAGAAGACGGTAGAAACCTGGGCGATTTTGGAGGATATTTTTACGGAGGGTTTGGCAAAAGCAATCGGTGTCGCGAATTTCCTCGCGGCCGACCTTGAAACCATCAAAATGTATGGCAAAATCCAGCCCGCCGTCAATCAAATTGAACTGCATCCACGCCTGAATCAAAGGGAGCTGCAGCGGTTTTGCCAAGAACAAGGTATAGTTGTGCAAGCCCATTCCACCATTATGCGTGGTCGCTTGCTGGATAATGAATTGCTCAATTCGATAGGCGAACATTACGGTAAGACTTCGACGCAGGTGATTTTGAGATGGCAATTGCAGAATCAAGTTGCCGTTATTCCAAAATCTTCGAAGCCAGAACGGCTCAAAGAGAATATGGACATTTTTGATTTTGAGTTGAACGAAGTTGAAATGGCAGCGATTGACGCTTTAAATAACGGTGAAAGATGTTGCGCCGACCCATTGAATTTTGATTTTTAGCAGGAACTGAGGAACGAAGAAATCCATGCAGACTTTGTCTAGAGCCGCCCAACAACGTTTAGATGCACAAGCAGAAGCCGCGGGTATCCCCGGTCTAATTCTGATGGAGCGTGCGGGTTCGGCGGTAGCGGATTATATTATTGACCACTACGAAGAAGATTTTGTGGTGCATGTCTTTTGTGGCATTGGCAAAAATGCAGGTGACGCATACGTCGTCGCACGCATTTTGGCTGCCTATTTGTTCGAAGTGCATGTTTGGGAAATGGAGCCGCTAGCGGCACGAAAATCTGAATTGGCGCGTTCCGATAGTGGTGTGATGCGCAAGGCTTTGCGAGGCATGGGTGTTGAACCGAAATCCGTGAGTGCGTTTTTGCAAAAAGTAAAATCTAAGCAAATCGATTTTATCGCAGGCCAAACGGAAGCCATCGCTGTGGATGGTTTGCTTGGAACGGGTTATGACACGAACAGACCTTTGGACGAAAAATGGGCTGAACTGTGCGTGACTATAAACATGCTCCGAAGCGAAAGCTATCTACGTGTAATTTCCATCGACATTCCCACAGGTGTCGATGCGACTACAGCATTAGTCGATCCTCATGCATTGTATGCTGATATTACAATTACTTTCGAAAACGTCAAAACGGGCTTGGTTTCCTATCCCGGCGTCGTGCACAGTAAAAAAACAATTGATGTTCCACTCGGCTTAAGTCCCCATTTCATAGAGTCATTTTGGCAAAACGAACCCCAAACCATCGAATGCCCGGACTATTTCGACATAGCCCAACTCTTACCCGCAAGGCTCGCGGAGTCCCACAAAGGTAGCTTTGGCAAAAGTCTTGCTATCTGTGGCAGCCCAGGTATGGCGGGGGCAGCGGTTCTAGCTGCCAACGCAGCCATGCAATCCGGCCTCGGCTTATTGACCGCCTTGGTTCCCGCAGCGATTTACGACGCTTGTTTAAAGGCTGCCCCAGCCGTAATGTGGACTATCATGGCTGAAGATGAAGCAGAACTTGGCCAACAAATTGATGAACTGATGCAAGATAAATCGTCCATACTGTTTGGTTCTGGTTCGGCACAGCTCGCAGAATCAAGCCTGCGCTTGTTACTTACAAAACTGCAAGAAGCAGAAGCGCCACTTGTTTTAGATGCCGCTGCGCTAAATTATTTGGCCAAAGAGCGTGATTTTGCCAATAGCTTTTTTGAAAAACGTGTAGCAGCGACTATGCTGACGCCCCATCCAGGTGAATTCGCGCGTCTGGCACCAGATCTCGCACATGACGACATAAGTCGCATAAGCCAAGCCCAGACTTTGGCAGAACGATACCAAGCCACAGTTGTGCTAAAAGGTATGGCGACAGTGGTCTCTGCACCTGGGCAAAACACCAGCATCAACAGCAGTGGCAACAACGGCATGGCCAAAGCCGGCACCGGAGATGTTCTGGCAGGCATGATTTTAGCCTTCACCGCTCTACCACGCATGGATGTATTTTCTGCCGTCAAACTTGCTGTCTACGCACATGGACTGACAGCAGATTTAATCATGAAAACCACAACAGTCTTCGCAGTCAGCGCCGAGAGCATGGTCAAACAAATTCCTGAAGCGCTTGAAATGCTCAGTCATCCAGAAGAAGTCTTGATGGCTTTATTAGAACCTGACGAGACGGAATAAGTAGGGGGAATAAGAATGCGTCCTAAAAATTATATTATTAATCGCTCTTGGGCAGAGGTAAACTTAGATGCGATAGCCCAAAACATCCAAGCCATTCGCAAAATGACCTGGAAAAGCACAGAAATAATGGCAGTCGTCAAAGCCGATGCCTACGGTCACGGTGTAGCGCACGTCGCCAACACCTTGCTGGAAAATGGTGCTGACCGCCTGGCCGTCTCGCTCATCGATGAAGGCATAGAGCTAAGGCAGATGGGCATAAAAGCCCCAATCTTGATATTGAGCTATTCGGACCCCAGACGCGCGCACGAGATTGTCAAATATCGCCTGACGCAAACGGTCTACTCGTGTGACTTAATCAATGCGTTGGATGAAGCAGCTGCTTATCTAGGGCAAGTCGCACCTGTGCATGTCAAGATTGACACGGGCATGGGGCGTGTTGGACTAGTCGCAGGTTTCGATTCCGTAAACGACATCAAGGCTATTAATAGCTTGCCTCACGTTACGGTTGAAGGTGTTTTCACGCACTTTGCAACTGCGGACGAAGAAGATACGAAGTATATCAGAAAGCAGTTTGACCGCTTCATTACTATATGTACGGAATTAGAAAAAGCAGGCGTCTATGTGCCAATAAAACACTGTTGTAATAGTGCGGCGACTTTACGATTTCCAGAAATGCACTTAGATATGGTGCGACCAGGTTTGATTTTGTATGGTTTATTGCCGGCAAACTGTGAGGCTTTTGCCAGCAACTTTAGGCCCGCCATGAGTGTTAAATCGAATATCATCATGTCCAAAACATTGGCTGCAGGTCAGTCCATCAGTTATGGATCCAAGTTCACGACGGAACGCGAAAGCCACATTGCGACGGTGCCGATTGGTTATGCCGATGGCTACATGCGCGTTATGAGCGGTAAGGCGAAGGCGCTGATAAGTGGCGTAGAAGTGCCCGTTGTTGGCAGTATCTGTATGGACAGTTGCATGATGGATGTGACGGAAATCGACCCGGCGCCCCAATTAGGCGATGAAGTCGTGCTTTTTGGACATCAAATGGACAAGAATGGAAAAATCCACGTTTTACCCATAGAGTCTCTTGCAGATTGGGCCGGCACCATTAATTACGAAATTACTTGTCTTGTTGGCAAAAGGGTCCCCCGCGTCTACTTAAGCCACGGCAGCATAGTCGACATCACTTCAAAAATTTGGTAAGACGATTCAGCGCGCTTTTGAGATGGATAGATAACAAAGACTGTGATTATTAGTCAAAGGGAATTTAATGCAATCAAAATTTAATTGGCAGATTAACTATGCCAAAGCAGAACACGCTACTGAGATATTGGAATTGATGCGCGAGGGCATGTCTTTTTACGCCACGCAATCAGGCCTTAGTTTTGAAATTGCTGAAACGCAGCTGAGTGCTCTAAATGAAACGCTCGGAACGGTGGAAGGGGATATCGCTAAAGGTTCAGTTCTAGTGGTTTGTTCCGATAAGCAAGTGGTCGCTTCTTTGCGCCTCAAAGAACTACCGCCTCAGCTCGGCGATGCTATCGTTTTAGCGGGTGAGCGTGAGGAAGCCTCAGAACGCCTAAGCTTGGAATCATCACCTGTGGCGAGCGTCACTTCCTTACCATCTTACGACCCAAGAGCGTATTATTTACTCACGCGTTTCGCAGTTGCTCAAAAATTTAGAGCGAGTGGCATTGGTGCTGCGCTGGTGCGCACCTCATTTGAATATGCGGCTCTCAATGATAAGAAAGGAATCTTTCTGTACACGGCAGTTGAAAACAGCTCATTGCTTAATTTCTACCGTTCTTTTGGTTTTCAGGTCCAAAGCGTCTCCAGCACACGTGGCTATCCGCGGGCACTGTTGTTTGCTCCATGTTAATTTAGGCAAAACGACTCTCCTGCAGTGGTCCTTTTATGATTTAAGCAATTAGACGGTTTAATCATTGGCAAAAAAACAGCTTGTGCGAAGAAGCTAAGGCAAAAGCCCCTAAAAATTGACAATAAAACAGCTTGTGCGATAGAAAAGGGCTCTTTTGACCCAAAATCCGCTTATATTCGGCATACAAGCTGCATTTTTGACGAAAATCACGGTCAAATGCAAATTTTCGGCGTACAAGCTGCTTTTTTGCCAATGGATGTGCACAAACGACAATTTCGCGCAACTCACCCCAACAACGTTGCTAAAACAGCCTTTTGAGCGTGCAGACGATTTTCAGCTTCGTCGAATATGCGGCTTTGCGGGCCTTCCAATACTTCATCACTAACTTCAAAGCCACGGTAGGCGGGGAGACAATGCAGGAAAATGGCGGAAGGCTTGGCCAATTGCATCAATGCTTGATCGACCGTAAAGCCTTCAAATTGTCGCACACGACTAGCCTTGTCACTCTCCTTCCCCATGCTCACCCAGGTATCTGTATACACAATATCAGCATTTTCGACGGCTTCTCTTGGATCAGAAGTGATGATGACCTTTGAACCCGAAATTTCCGCAGCCTTTAAGGCGTTTTTTGTGCATTGTCTGTCTGGCAAAAAGTCTGGCGGCGTCGCCACCGCAATATCCATTGCAACCTTCGAACAACCGTGCATCAATGAGTTGGTCATATTGTTGCCATCACCAATATACGCCAGCTTCAAGCCCTGCAGACTACCGAATTCTTCGCGAATGGTCTGTAAATCAGCCAAAACCTGACAAGGATGTAGTAAGTCGGTTAACGCATTTATGACAGGTACCGAGCTGTGTGCTGCTAACTCTACAACATCGCTATGACTGTATGTCCGAATAATAATCCCGTCTAGGTAACGCGATAAAACTCTGGCAGTATCGGAAATCGTTTCTCCGCGCCCCAGCTGGATGTCATGAGAAGAAAGCGAAAGCGCATGTCCACCTAGCTGAAACATGCCTACTTCAAAGGAAACACGCGTACGTGTGGATGATTTTGAAAAAATCATGCCCAATGTTTTGCCAGCCAAAAGAGGATGCGCCACCCCCGCATATTGCTCTGCCTTTAAACGGTCGGCGAAATCCAAATATTCTATAATTTGTTCCTGACTGAAGTCATTTAAACTAAGAAGATCTTTCATGCATGCACTCCTCCAAAGCCTTTACGAATACATCAATCGCATCTTCATCAATGATTAAGGGTGGTAAAAGTCGCACCGTATGTTCACCAATCGCATTGACCAAAACCCCTTTTTCCTGTAAGGCAAGTTTCAAAGCCTGGGCATCAAAGTCCTGACTTTCAATTCCGAGCATCAAGCCAAAACCGCGAATTTCTAAGTTGATGTGAAGACGTTCTGCCATGGCTTCCATTGCAGAGCGGAAATATTCGCCTATGTTTTCGGCATTTTCTATTAATCCTAAACGGAAAATTTCATCTAAGACGGCAAGTCCTGCGCTACACGCTAAGGGGTTGCCGCCAAAAGTAGTGCCATGGTCGCCCGGAGCGAAAGCCTCGGCCACCTTTGCGCTTGCTAGGCAAACACCGATGGGGACGCCGCCGGCTAATCCTTTTGCCAAGGTTAATACATCAGGCTTAACTTCGTACAATTGCGCGGCCGTAAACGTCCCACAACGTCCCATGCCACTTTGTATTTCGTCTATCACGAGCAAAACACCGTGTTCTTTGCATAAGGCGGCGGCTTCCTGGACGTATTCATAATCAAGTGGATGTATGCCGCTTTCGCCTTGAATGAGTTCTAGCATGAGTGCGCCAACATTTTCGTTCAGTGAAGCTTTCAACGCCTCTATGTCATTGAATGGCAGGTAAGAGAAGCCTTCAGGCAGGGGAGCATAGGCTTTGTTGTACTTGGGCTGACCGGTGGCTGTAATGGTAGCCAGCGTGCGCCCGTGGAAAGATTGTTCAGCACTCAGGATGCCTTTGCGCGGTTTACCTTGTTTGTAAAAATATGCACGAACCAATTTGATAGCTGCTTCATTCGCCTCTGCTCCGGAGTTTCCAAAGAATGCCTTGTCCATACCTGTCAGCTCACAAAGCCGTTTCGCTAATTCGGCTTGCGCAGCGTTGAAATACAAATTCGAGCAGTGGATGAGCTTGCTGGCCTGCTCGGAAATAGCATCTACGAGTGCAGCGTTATTGTGTCCCAAGACGTTGACTGCAATGCCGCCAAGCATGTCGAGGTACTTTTGACCATCCGTATCGTAAACGTAAACACCTTCGCCGTGATCCAAGACAATGCCGGCACGAGCACCAAAAGTGTTCATGTAAAATTTTTTATCTAAACTTATAGTGGTTTCTTTCACTTGTTCTGACATGACCTTCTCCTCCCGAATTTATAGCTTCTCTCCCGGATGGTAAGGTCTTCGGTACTTGGCCAACATGGTGCCAATACCTTTGTGCGTGAAGATTTCAAGTAGTAAACAATGGGGAATACGCCCGTCGATAATATGGGCACGATTCACGCCGCGCTCCAAGACATCCAGACACGACATGACTTTAGGTATCATGCCACCGGAAATTTCACCGGAATCTATCATGTTCTCTACTTCGGTCTTAGTCAGCACGTGTAATATGGTTTCCGAACCATCCGGCAAAATGCGCTTAACCCCACTGACGTCTGTCAATGTAATCAATTTTTCTGCACCCATAGCAGCGGCTACTTCTGCAGCCACGGTATCGGCATTGATATTGTAAGATTGGCCCTGGCTATCAATACCAATAGGCGCAATGACGGAAATATAATTCGCTTGGTTCAAAGTAAGCAAAAGCTTGGTGCTGACATGGGTTATTTCTCCAACAAAACCGTAGTCAATTGCTTCACCATTTTTCGTGCGCTTGATTGGACGACATTGCAGCAAACCGCCGTCAATTCCGCATAAACCAATCGCTTTAGCTCCTTGCTTCTGCAATCTAGCGACAATGTCCTTGTTGGTCCGACCAGCCAGAACCATCTGTGCCACATCCATCGTATCTTGTTTCGTGACGCGCAAGCCGTCGATAAACTCAGATTCAATATCCAAGCGGTCAAGCATATGGTTGATATCCGGACCACCACCGTGCACTAAAATGAGATTGATGCCAATGAATTTCAAGAGCGTGATGTCGGCCATAACGGCACTTTTTAGTGTTTCGTCAAGCATGGCGCTGCCGCCGTATTTGATGACCACCGTTTTGCCAGCCAAACTCTGAATATAAGGCAAGGCCTCAATCAATATTTGGGCTTTGATGTGTTCGTCTAATTGCGATATGTCGACGAATTCTGACACGGAAGCTTCCTTGTTTTTTTCAGACATGTGTTTTCCTTCCTTTACTTTATACGGCAAAAATAATTCCCGCTAACCCATCCGTTTCTGGGTAACCCGCTAATATGTTGAGAGACTGGACTGCTTGAGTCGCTGCCCCCTTACCTAGGTTATCCTGCACTGCGATTACTTTTATTAAACCGGAATCAGGGTCGAAAACAGGACAAATATCAATATAGTTACTTCCTCGTACCGAAGATACGTGAGGCAAAACCCCCGGCTTCATTACGCGCACGAAACCATCGTATTTGTAATACGACTCATAGAGTGCTGCTAAGCTTTCGTTAGAATATGTCTTCGCTTTCCCATTCATGGTAAATGTTTTTCCGAGCGGACGCGCATAAGCCGTTACCATCATGCCACGTTTGAAGGGCGCGAGATGTGGAGTAAAGGCCAGTTTAATAGGCTTCTCTGAAAGTTTGGACAGTTCTTGTGTTATCTCGGGTAGATGGCGATGTCCCACAACACCATAGGCTTGAAAATCCTCGGCTATCTCACAGAAGCTGTATTCTACTGAAGCTTTTCGACCGGCACCGCTTACACCTGATACGGCATCAGCGATTAAGGTTTGGGTATCAACGATCTGCATTTTAAGCAAGGGGGCGAGAGCAAGAATGGTGCAAGTAGGGTAACAGCCTGGATTGGCAATGAGTTTAGCATCACGCAATTGTGCACGATAAAGTTCAGGTAGGCCATACACTGCTGTCTTTAATAATTTTGGGGCAGGGTGCTTTAAGGCGTAGGCTTTTTCATACACTTTCACGTTGTCAAAACGAAAGTCGCCACTGTGGTCAAGTACACTGATGCCTTTTGCCAAAAGTTGTGGAACATATTCAGACGACACGCCATGGGGCAGAGCAGTCACAACGATGTCACAAGAGGCGGCTATTGTTTCAATATCGATAGCAGACAGCGGCATGTCACAAAGTCCTTTAAAGACGGGGTAAATATCTGAAAACAATTTCCCACTATAGGTTTGGGAACTGAGATAGTTTAATCTGAATCCTGGATGCGCCATCAGCACGCGGACAAGTTCAACACCGACATAGCCGGTAGCACCAATAATACCCACTCGCAATTTTTGATTCATGATTACCTCCGTCCAGAAGTTAAAATAGTCTTCTGAAGCTACTTATTATAAATAGAGAATATATAGCTTTCTTACAATGAAAATATTATAGATGAAAATTGTCGGTATTTGTGAAATGCACCAAAATTTCAACTTGAATTTTGGATTCTGCGTAATTTAGATAAAAAAAGAAATAATTGTATGAGAGTTTTGAGTGTTTTAACTATACTTTTAGTTAATCTTATGCAAAGCAGGTTTTAATCCACAAATGAGGTAAATTTTTTTTGTGTACATTGGCTGGTAGGCAGTCATTGACCTCAATGTTATATTAGTTTTGAACTTGCAGAAGGCGTATTTATAGGCACTTTCGGATAGTGACTGCTTTCTGTAGTAAATGTATAGAAATACCTGGAGGGTGTAATGGCAAACGTAATTTTAGAGCATGTTTACAAGAGATACGAGGGTGGCGTAGTTGCTGTTAGTGACTTTAACCTTCATATAGAAGATAAAGAATTCATCATCTTAGTTGGCCCATCAGGCTGTGGAAAATCCACAACGCTGCGCATGGTTGCTGGTCTGGAAGATATCTCTGACGGCATTATCAAAATTGATGACGAAGTTGTTAATGACAAACAACCTAAAGACCGTGATATCGCGATGGTTTTCCAAAACTATGCTCTCTACCCACATATGTCCGTTTATGACAATATGGCTTTCGGTTTAAAACTAAGAAAGCTTCCCAAAGACGAAATCAAGCGTCGTGTTACCGAAGCCGCTAGAATTCTAGAAATTGAGCAGTACCTTGATCGTAAGCCCAAAGCTCTGTCTGGAGGTCAACGTCAACGTGTAGCATTGGGACGCGCTATCGTCCGCGATCCTAAAGTCTTCCTCATGGACGAGCCGCTATCCAACCTTGACGCTAAACTACGTGTCCAGATGCGCGTTGAAATCACCCGCTTACATCAGAGACTAGACACAACCTTTATCTACGTAACGCATGACCAGACCGAAGCCATGACCATGGGTACACGTATCGTCGTTATGAAAGACGGCTTTATTCAGCAAGTCGCAAGCCCCGCCGAACTATATCAACATCCTGTTAATATCTTCGTTGCTGGCTTTATTGGCATGCCGCCCATGAACTTTATCAATGGTAAAGTGGTCAAAACCGCCAATGGTATCGGTGTAAAGTTTGGTTCAATTGAACTGACTTTAGATCAAGGCAAATATGATGTGCCAGAAGTGAATGCTTACCTCGACAAAGAAGTGGTCATTGGTATTCGCCCTGAAGCGATTGATGATAACGTGGAAACAATTGCTGTTAATCCTAATTCAAGCTTCAAAGCTAAAGTTGATGTCGCAGAAATGCTTGGTGCTGAAACCTATCTGTACATTTCAGCTGATGGACTAAACTTAACTGCAAGAGTAGAACCTACGATTAGCACCTCTGCTGTGGGACAAGAGATTGACGTCATGGTAGATCCTCTCCGTGTTGCACTCTTTGATAAAGAAACAGAAGCGGCAATCTTAACCTGAGTAGACGCGAAAGACATTAAATAATTTACAATAAGGCTACTTGTGTCTTTACTAAAAAGAACAAGTAGTCTTTTTTGTCTGAAGCCCG
>CAZNNL010000042.1:0-16479 GCA_964574395.1 uncultured Oscillospiraceae bacterium
AGAAATATCGGCCAGTAAGCTTCCAAACGACGCCGCTAGTTCATCAATTGCGCGCTTGTTTTCTTCTAGCTCTTCAAGTTTCCGTAGGCTGTCGGCAATATTTTTAGCAAGTGTTGGCTGATTTTTCTTGGCTTTTTTTACGGCTGAAGCAGTCATCAAACGCAAGCTTGCGGTTGAAAAACGTTTCTCTTTGTCTTTCACATTGTCGTCTAATTTCGAGCTAGCCAAAAGCACGGCGATGGCTGCCCCAAGTTTCAAAACTGCATCAGGCTGCGCGATAAGATGTTTTTTCAGAGGATGCAAAACACAAGTCTCCGGCGCAAGCTGCGGCGTTTTCTCTTGCAGAGCTTCTACCAGCAGCAATAGAAACGTCAAATCATACGAAACTGCAAGTCGCGGAAGCTGGCCATAGTCTTCTGAAATCGCCTTACATAAACCACAATAAACACTGCGATAACGCTCGTGTTCACGGAACTTCATTTCAGCCTTGAGGGCTTTGACATAACCAAACATTGACTTCCTCGATTCGTCTGCAGTTTGCCTGTAATATGCTAAAATGTAGCAGATTAATGCATCGACAGAATGCTTTCAGTATACAGGAGTTTTTATATGCCTCACAATAATGTACGCACGCGCTTTGCGCCTAGTCCCACTGGCATCATGCATGTGGGAAATCTACGCACGGCGCTTTATGAATATTTACTCGCCAAGTCTTTGGGCGGAAAATTTATTCTACGTATCGAAGACACGGATCAGGAGCGCCAAGTTGAAGGTGCGACAGAAGTCATTTATCGTACCTTGGAACAATGTGGCTTGAAACATGATGAAGGTCCGGATGTCGGCGGTGACTATGGTCCTTATGTCCAGAGTCAAAGGCTTGGGGAATACAAGCCAGCTGCGGAGCACTTGATTGCAGCAGGTCATGCGTACTACTGTTTTTGTACGGAAGAACGTTTGGCCGAGTTGAAGGCTGACTCGAGTTTTGCTGCCTACGACCGTCACTGTCGCAATTTAGATCAAGCCGCGATTCAAGAAAAACTTGACGCAGGCGTTCCCTATACTGTTCGGCAAAAAATGCCACTCACCGGCGAAACCCACTTCAGCGACACCGTCTATGGCGATATCACCGTCAAAAACGAAGAACTTGAAGACCAGATTCTGCTCAAGGCGGATGGTTTTCCGACCTATAATTTTGCCAATGTGGTGGACGATTCAGCCATGAAAATCAGTCATGTGGTCAGAGGGTCAGAGTACCTTTCTTCTACTCCTAAATACAATCTGCTCTACGACGCTTTTGGTTTCGAAAAACCCGTCTACGTGCATCTTCCTTTGATTTTAGGCGAAGACGGCCAAAAACTTTCCAAACGCCACGGTTCCACCAGCTTCCACGATTTGGTGGAAGAAGGCTATTTACCCGAAGCCATCGTCAATTACATCGCGCTTCTCGGTTGGGCACCCAAAGACAATCAAGAAATTTTTACTTTGAAGGAACTTGAGCAAGCCTTTTCTATTGCCGGCGTCAGCAAGTCACCTTCGACATTTGACTATAAAAAACTACTGTGGTTCAACCAAGAATATTTCCGCCGCATGTCGCCAGAAGAATTCACAGAACTATGTCGTCCCTATTTTGATGCGGTGCTCCCCGAGCGACCGGAGGGCTGGGACTATGCTTTGTTGGCACGTTTGCTGCAGGCGCGCTTGGAAAAATTAACGGACATTAAAGATCAGATAAGCTTTTTGGCAAAATACAACTTCGCATTTGACGTGAATCTTTTTGCCCATAAAAAAATGAAAACCTCCGTAGAGACAGCCCTGCCCATGTTGCAGATTCTGTTGGATGGCCTAGAAAAACTCCCCGAATGGAGCGAAAGTGCAATCCACGACTATCTCATCGGAGTCGCAGAGGAGCAAGGTGTGAAAAACGGTCAGGTAATGTGGCCTTGTCGTATCGCAATTGCCGGACAAGCGGTTACACCCGGAGGTGCAGTTGAAATCCTGCTTCTGCTGGGACGCAGCGAGAGCTTAGAGCGCATTAAACACAGTATAGAAAGAGGCTAAAAATGGCAGATGAAACAAATAACACAATGAGCGCTGAGGAAGCATTGGTACCCGAGAGCAAACATTTTATCCAGGCTTTCATTGAAGAAGACACCGCTCCCGGCGGACAGTACGAAGGTATGACAGTGCACACGCGCTTTCCACCTGAACCTAATGGCTATCTTCACATCGGCCACGCAAAAGCAATCTGCATCAATTTTGGCTTAGCTGACCAGTACGGCGGGCTTTGTAATTTACGCATGGACGACACCAATCCTTCAAAAGAGGATGTCGAGTATGTGGAATCTATACAGGAAGATATCCGTTGGCTCGGTTTTGATTGGGGTGACCGCTTTTATTTCGCGTCCGATTACTTCCCCAAGATGTATGAACTGGCGCGTGAACTTATTGAAAAGGGCTTAGCGTATGTTTGTGATTTGACTGCCGAGGAGACGCGTGAAATGCGCGGAACTTTGACCGAAGCAGGTGTGAATAGTCCCTATCGCGAGCGTGGTGTTGAGGAGAATTTGGAGCTTTTTGCCAGAATGAAAGCAGGAGAATTTCCGGATGGAGCACGTACGCTGCGTGCCAAAATCGACATGAGTTCCGGCAACATGAATATGCGTGACCCCGTTATTTACCGCATTCTGCGCGCGCATCACCACCGCACGGGTGACGATTGGTGCATTTATCCGATGTACGATTTCGCCCATCCCATCGAAGATGCTTTGGAATGTATTACGCATTCACTTTGTTCAATCGAATTCGAAGACCACCGTCCCCTATACGAATGGGTTGTAGATAATGTCACACTCCCTTCCCGCCCGCGCCAAATTGAATTCGCACGTTTGGGCTTGAATTATACGGTTATGAGTAAGCGCAAACTCCGCTACCTGGTTGAAGAAGGTTTGGTTGACGGATGGAATGATCCGCGTATGCCAACGCTTTCCGGTCTGCGTCGTCGCGGTTACACACCTTTGGCAATTCGGAATTTTATTTCACGTGTCGGGGTATCGAAGGTTCCGAACACAGTGGATACGGCTTTCTTGGAGTTTTGCCTGCGCGAAGATTTAAACGCATCCGCCCCTCGCGTCATGGCCGTGACCCGTCCTCTAAAATTGACGATTACTAATTATGAGGATGGCAAAACCGAGCACTTCACCGCCGAAAACAACCCCGAACGCCCCGAAGACGGCACCCGCGAAGTCTCCTTCTCCAAACACCTCTGGATAGAAGAAGACGATTTCATGGAAGAACCCGCGCGCAAATACTTCCGCCTCTTCCCTGGCAATGAAGTGCGCCTCAAACACGCCTATGTTGTTAAGTGTACCGGCTGCGTCAAAGATGAAAACGGCCGCGTTGTCGAAGTCCTCGCCGAATACGATCCCGAAAGCCGCGGCGGCAAAGTCTCCGACGGCCGCAAAGTTCGCGGCACCATCCATTTCGTCGACCAAAATACCGCCATTGACGCTGAACTCCACCTCTACGACAAACTATTCTCAGTCGAAGATCCCGATGGCGCTGACGTCAGCTACGTCGAAACCATCAACCGTGATTCTTTGGAAGTTTTAAAACACGCCAAACTTGAAGCCTCTTTAGCAGGTGCCCAAGTCGGACAAGATTTCCAGTTTATCCGCATGGGCTATTTCACGCTGGATTCTGTCCACAGCCAGCCGAGCGCGTTAGTGTTCAATAGAGCAGTGACATTGAAGGATAGTTATAAGTTGCCGAAGTAGGCGGCAGCTGGTTTAGAGCCATGCAAGGAGATGACGTCATGAAGTCTTATCGTAAAGAACTAGTCTTTTATATGCCCCATAGACGTGGCTTAGTAAACGTCACTCACGAAGTCCAAGAGGCGATTTACGAAAGCGGTATTAAGGAAGGCCTAGTATTAGTCAACGCGATGCACATCACCGCCTCTGTTTTTATTAATGATGACGAAGGCGGTCTCCACAACGATTTTGAAAAATGGTTAGAGGGATTGGCCCCTGAAAAACCGTACAGTCAATATCAGCATAACGGTTATGAGGACAATGCCGATGCCCATTTGAAACGCAGCATCATGGGGCGCGAAGTTGTCTGTGCTATCACTGAGGGAAAACTAGACTTCGGACCCTGGGAACAAATTTTTTACTATGAGTTTGATGGCAAACGCAATAAACGTGTTTTGGTAAAGATTATCGGCGAATAGGTTGCAGAGCGTCTTGAGTCGCGTGTCAAGTTTTCAGGCTACTGCAGCGATTTGCTGACACGGGGCTCAGACAAACTCAATTCAATAATATTCTTATAGGATTTATCAAATTTTTTACTTTATTAGATATTTTTTTACTGTTATAATTCCGACTCCTCAAGTAATCAAACGATACTGACTCTCATATAGCTCCGCGTAAAATCCACGTGCGGCTAGCAATTCTTCGTGCGTTCCCTGCTCGATTACAGCGCCTTTATCCATAACTAAAATTTCAGATGCTTCACGTATTGTGGACAAGCGATGGGCAATAATAAAACTGGTTCGGCCTTCCATTATCTTTAAGAAGGCTTTTTGCACCAATAATTCTGTGCGCGTGTCGATAGCGGAAGTCGCTTCGTCTAGAATCAAGAGTTCCGGGGCGATTAGCAAAGTACGCGCAATGGTCAGAAGCTGCCTTTGACCAACGGATAGTGCTTCCCCATTTCCTTCTAAAACAGTATCGTAGCCCTTAGGTAAGCGTCGGATAAAGCCATGCGCCATAGCCATGCGTGCGGCTTCTTCAACTTCTGCGCGCGAGGCTTCGGGTTTACCATAAGCGATGTTTTGGTGAACGGTGCCAGAGAAAATCCAGCTATCTTGGAGGACCATGCCAATGTTGCGGCGCAGTGAGGTACGCGTCACCTTGCTGATGTTTTGGGAATCGATGAGGATGCGTCCTGCATCGAGTTCGTAGAAGCGCATGAGGAGGTTGACGAGGGTGGTTTTGCCAGCACCTGTAGGACCTACTATAGCAACCATTGCATCAGCGGGCACGTCGAGGTTTAAATTCTCAATCAGTTTCTGATCGGAGCGATAAGAGAAATCAACCTGTTCAAAGCTAACTTGACCGTCAGTTAGCACAAGTTCAGAGGCATGAGCATCAGACGAAATTTCTTCGGCGTCGAAAAGTGCGTAAATGCGGCCGGCACCGGCGAAAGAATTTTGCAACTGGGTAAAGACAGCGGATATTTCGTTGATTGGTTTGGCGAATTGCAAGGCGTAATTCAACAAAGCTGTCATTTGACCTACAGTCAAAGTCCCGGCAAGCGCAAGAATCGCGGATAAACCTGCGACCAATACATAAGCGACATTGTTCAAAAAACGCACACCAGGATTCGTCAAGGAACTATAAAGCTGTGCCTTTTGACCGCTTTCATAAAGCGTCTCATTCAGGCCTTCAAAAATCTGATCACGCTCATCTTCGGCATTAAACGCCTGTATAATCGCTTGATTGGCCAGATTTTCTTCAATGTGTGCATTCACCTGGCCCAAATCTTGGGCTTGTTCTTGAAAGTACTTATATGAGCGCTTGGCAATAATCGAGGTTACCCAAAAGCATAAGGGTGTGATGGCAAAAACAACCAAACTAACCGATAAACTAATAGAAACCAGCATGATAAAAGAACCTAGCAATAGTGGCAAACCATAAAACACTTGATTTAGCACTTGGCCCACACCTTCCGCGATCGCTTCTAAATCTGCAGTTAGTCGAGAAATAAGATCGCCGTGTGGATGGCTATCGAGTGTCTTCAACGGTAGACGACTAATTTTCGCGAAGCCTTCGTTGCGTAGGTCTTTTGTGAGGCGTCCGGTGACGTTTTGCGTTTGTGCCTGCATCAGCCAGTGAAAGAATGAACTCAACGCATAGAGCAAGGCACTAAGCCCAATAAAGGGCCAAAGGCGTGTCCAATTCACGAGCCCTTGTCCTATCATTTGGTCTATGGCGTAACCTAGCACGCTCGGAATAAATAAATATGTTAAGGAAGAAAGCAGGCCAGAAACAGCCAGCAAAACCAGCTGCAGTGGCATTTTGCGCAGCGCAAGCCACAAACGTTTGGCTGACATTTTAGTGTCGTAATATGCACCTAAACGGTCGTGTGCCTCATCTGCTTTCTCGCTTTTGCTGGAGGGAGGCGTTACAGAATTAAATATTTGTGCCATTACCTGCCTCCTTCTCTAACTGTGACGAAGCAATCTCACGATACAATTTGCTCGACGCCATTAAGTCTTGATGATTGCCAAGGGCAAGCTGTTTACCATCATCCAAGACTAATATTTGGTGGGCATTTTTCACCACATGCACGCGCTGCGAAATAAAGACAACTGCTTTGTTTTTAATCAGTGGGGCTAGGGCTTGACGGAAACGATAATCGGTAAGGAAATCTAAAGCGGAGGTTGCGTCGTCTAAGATTAATAAATCAAAATCTTTGAGAAGTGCACGTGCCAAGCTTAATCTTTGCTTTTGACCACCAGAAAAATTGACGCCTCCCCGTTCGACTACCGCATCAAGACCGCCATCCTTTTCAGCAACAAAGCCATCTGCTTGAGCGATGCGCAAGGCTTCCCAAAGTCTGTCGTCCGAGATTTCAGCTGCTTTGTCTGCTTGACCTAAAAGCAAATTGCTGCGGATGGTGCCTGCTAAGAGAGCCGGTTTTTGCGGCACATAAGCAATGCGTTCTCGCAAAGCATGCACAGACATGGTGCTTAAATTCTCTCCATTAAAACGCAGGCTACCTGATTGAGCAGTAAAAAATCGGAGCAAGAGGCCCGCCAAGGTGGATTTTCCTGATCCAGTCGCGCCGATGACCCCAAGCGTATTTCCTTTGGCCAACGAAAACTGGATACCCTCTAACGCAGTCGCTTGGCTACCTGGGTAAGTAAAACTCAAATCACTTATTTCAACGACAGGCACCCCTGCAACTTGGGATTCGCGCGTCTGTGCTGGGGAATTTTTCGGGGTGAATTCTAGCACCTCTGCGACACGTTTGCCTGAGGTATAGGCTTTGGGAAATTGCATGAAAAGAACGGCGATAACCATCATGGCGTTGACGAGTTGGGTTTGATAGGCAATAAACGCAACCACTTCGCCTTGGGTAAGTCCACCGATTTCCACCAGCAGTCCACCGCGCCACAAGACCAGTACAATAACGGCATTGAAAATAAGCGATGTTACGGGGTTCATGAGCGCTGCGATTTTGCCAGAAAAAATCGTATCCTTAGCCAAAGCCTCATTACGTTCTGCGAAAAATGTGCGTTCGTGTTCTTCTCTGGCAAAAGCACGAATCACCTTCGACCCCGACAAATTATCCCGTATCAACCCCGTAACTTTGTCCAAGCGCTGCTGCACAACACGGTAAACGCGGACGGTCGCCTGCATAATGAGGTACAAAGCGATAGCCGCCACCGGCACAGCAGCCAGCATAATGAAGGCCAGGCGCGCATTGATAACAAAACCCATCACCAGGCTACCAAGCGTCAAAAATGGCGCGCGCGAAACCAGACGAATGGTCATGGCAATCGCCAATTGAAGTTGATTTATATCTACCGTAGACCTAATCAGCAGCGAGGACTGCCCGAAATCTTGCAATTCCTCTTGCGAAGAATGGTTGATTTTCTTGACGATTGCATTCCTAAGATTCGTTCCGAAACCTTGCGAGCAAACCGATGACATGTATTGGCAGGAAAAGGCAAAAAGCACAGCTAAAATCACCAGTGCCAACATCATCAGGGTCTGGCGGATGACAAAGGCTTGGTTACCTGCATTGATTCCGTGATCGATGATACCTGCAATTAAGAATGGCAAAAGCGTCTCTATCACTGCTTCTATAAACTTAAACAAAGGACCCCAAAAGAGTTCTTTTTTGTATCCATTTAAATATGGCCACAGCGTTCTAAACATAAAGTGATTATAACAAAAGTCTTTCTTCTTTAGGCTATAATAGTAAGAAGCAAATTATCTTCGCCGTAGCTGTGCGGCCATAATGTTTTCTCGGAGGTTTCTATGTTCGATTTTACTTTTTGTAGTCCAACTTGTTTTTATTTCGGCCGTGGTGTCGAAAATAAAATTGGCGAGGCTTTAAAAAAAGCTGGCGCCACAAAAGTTCTCATCCACTTTGGCCAGGGATCGGTTGTTCGTTCTGGTCTTCTGGATAATGCCAAGAAGCAATTGGAATCTGAAGGCATAGCTTATGTTGAGCACGGTGGAGCCGTCCCTAACCCAAGAGCAGCCCTAGCAGAAGAAGGCGCAGCGATTTGTCGCGCAGAAAACGTCGACTACATCCTCGCATTAGGGGGAGGTTCGGCATTAGACTCGGCAAAAGCAATCGCCGTACTCGCACCTAGCAAGCATAGTCTTTACGAAATATTCTGTGAAAACGCAGAGCTTACAGAGGCTATCCCCGTTGCAACGGTCATGACTTTCCCAGCAACCGGTAGTGAGGGGTCTCCTTCGTCAGTCATTAACTTCCCTGAGCAAGGGGTTAAACGTGGTTTGACTAGTGATCTAATCAGACCAGCGATCGCTTTCCTGAACCCAGAATTGAGCATGACTTTGCCAAAAGAACAAGTATTCTATGGAATCGCGGACATGATGGCACACACCATGGAGCGTTATTTCAACGACACCAAGGAAAATGATTTGGTTAACGCCTGGTCTGAGGCTTTACTACGTGAAGTCATGAAAGCGGCAAAAGTAATCTACAAAGATCCCAACAACTACGACGCTAGAGCCACCATCATGTGGGCCTCAATGGTCGCCCACAATGGCATCCTCAGTGTTGGAATCGAAACCGAAGATTGGTCATCCCACCAACTTGAACACGAACTCAGTTACGTTTACGACGTGGCACATGGGGCTGGACTAGCCGTTGTTTATCCTAACTGGCTCCGTTACGCTGTCAAACAAAATCCGCACAAGATTGCTCGCTTTGCACGTGAAGTCTTTGGCATCAGCGGCGACTTACGCGACTTGGAAGCACTTGGACTAAAAGGCATAGCTGCATTACAAGAATTTTTCCGCTCAGTTGATTTACCTCTAACTTTCGAAGAACTCGGTTGTAAAGAAGAAGACATCCCCATTTTAGCTGCCAATGTGAAATACAATAAAGCTGGCTACTCTGGTAACTACATCAAAGTCTACGAGGCTGACGCCATTGAAATCTACAAACTATGCTGTGGAGATACATTGATTTAGTCTGCCCAATTAGTATCACTGTAAAACTCCGATTCCTAGCAACAATCACGTCGCAGGGAGTCGGAGTTTTTAGCTATTGCTGCCCGCACGCTTGCCAATAAACAATGTGTACGCCAACTCAGCAGGCCACAGCCGCAGCCGCAGCGATCAACTAGTTGCTGCCAAGCACCAAAGTCACCGTGATTTCTTCACCAGCGCGGTAAACAGTTAAAACAAATTCGTCACCAACTTTTTGTTGGTCTTTAATCTTGTTTAATTCTGTGATAGTAGCCACACTTTCTCCGTTGGCTGCAATGATGACATCCTGTGGCTGGAGTTTGGCCGCTTCTGCTGGCGTACCAGGGCTGACTTGTTCTACCCACACACCATCAGGAACGCCATATTGGCTTTTCATAGTTGGATTCACGGTAGAAGCAATGATGCCCATCATCGGACGCAGTGTAGAATTACCATTCATGATGTCGCTTACTGAGTTAAAGGCGGTGTCTGCAGGGATCGCGAAAGCAATACCCTCGATATTATTACCATCCGTTTTGGCCACATTAATCCCAATGAGCTCACCTTTTGTGTTGAGCAGTGCGCCACCCGAGTTTCCGCTATTAATAGCGGCGTCCATCTGGATGAGGTCCTTCATTTCTTGACCTTCAATGGTGACGTTACGATGCAGCGCAGATACGATGCCTTGGCTGACTGTTCCTTGCAATTCGCCTAGCGGATTACCAATCGCGATGACTGTCTCCCCTACTCTCAGTTCGGAGGAATTACCAAACTTCAAAAACGGAAGTGCTTTATCGGCAGATATTTTTAAAACGGCAACGTCGGTAATTTCATTTGTACCAACGATTTCTGCGGGGTATTCGCTACCATCAGCGAGCACTACCCTGATGTTTTTACCGCGACCGGCTACATGATTGTTTGTCACAACATAACCATCTTCAGAAATTAAAACACCTGAGCCAGAACCTGGTACTTCCATTGTTTGACCAAATACACTCGCTTGCACATCGGCAAAAATAGCCACCGTCGCAGGTGAAGCCATCTCTGCAATATCGGGAGTAGACATAGTCCCACCGGTTACTTGCACGGCACTGCTTGGTGTAATACTTGTAGGGGCCGAAGTGACTTTCTCAATGCTAGCTACACTTGTTGTCTGCAGCGTTCTTCTATTCATGTAACGCGAAACCAGAAAGCCGCCAATAGCCCCTCCGCCCAGCGTACACACTAGTAACAAAGCCATCAGCTTCATGCCTAAACGGCTTTTCTTACGCTCTGCTTCGGGAGGTTCTTGGAAATGAGAAGCTCCAAAATAGGGTTGTTGTTGGACAGGAGCATCATAATGTTGCTGTTGGACTGGCGTATCAGCCGAAAACGGATGATATGCGTGATTCGCTCCTTGCAAATCAGATTGATAACCCTGATTCACTCCTTGTAAATCAGATTGATAACCCTGATTCGCCCCATGCGAATCGGATGGATATCCCTGCATGTAAGCACCATTAGGATTGCTATAAGCCTGCTGATTATTTTCGGGATAAGGGCTATAGCCCTGATTGTTTTCTTCAAATGACATATGTTTCACCTCTGCTGTTTATGCCAATTGGCATCTTTTACCTTCCTAGTATAAACCTAGGTTTTGACAAGATAAGGAAAAATATCAAGAAAAAGATGAAAAATTATGAAGATTTAATATCAAAGCAATGGACTTTGCGACTTTTGTATCCTTACTTCCCTACGCAACTGCGGAACAAGTTTAAATAGTGTTGACGCAGCGACGGTTGCCAAGAAAATACTAAGCACGTCAGAAGGAACAAACAGCCACGCACCCACGCGCATGAAATGTAAAATACCTTCGGATGAACCAAAGTAGAAACGACTAAGTACGATCAAATATCCCACGCCAACGGTGTATATTGCCAGCAGTCCTGCAAGTCCACTGAGCATCGCTGACCACCAAACACCCAGAGCCGTGTCACCTTTTTTGAATGCCACTCTACAGAAATCAAACAAAGTCCCTGTCACGTAAGCAGCCAGAATGAAGCCAACGATGTAGCCAAATGACGGGCGAAACACGTAGTCTGGACCGCCACCTTGCGTGAACACCGGAAGACCAACCAAACCGATAATCAAATAAACGGTCTGCACCAGTACGGCACGTTTGGCCCCAAGCAGCATCGCAATCAACATCACGGAAAAGGTCAACATGGCAATCGGCACGGGATGTATGGGAATCGTAATTTTCGCACTCACAATCAGTAGCGCCAAAGCCATACCCATATACGTTAAATCTAACGTCTTTTGTCTTTGTGATTTATAGTCCTTAGTCATTTCTCTTCACCTTTTCATTTTTCTTTTTTCATTTTATGTCAAGCTAAGTCTTATGGCAAAACCAAGACTTCCCCACTATGCACCACAGTCAAAGTTCCGTCAGCCCTACGCACCATCAAAGCGCCATCTTCGCTGATCGTTTCAGCCACGCCTTCAAACATTTCCCCATCACTGCCCTGCGCATAGACCTTTTGACCAATATTCATGCACGCAGCTGTGTATGCATTAATCAATGCCGCATCGCGCGTAAGGCACATAGGCCATAGCTTAAAAAATTCTTCTAAAATACTCATTACCAAGCTTGTACGTTCCCATTGCCTATGAGGCTCCAGAAGTTGTAACGATGTTGCCGTGTCAACTAATTCAGTTGGAAAGGATTCGCGCATAACATTCAAGCCAAGCCCGATAACATAGCTCTGGACGTAATCCGGAGCTAAGCGTGCTTCACACAAGATGCCGGCAAGCTTTCGATCAGCACAAATTAAATCGTTTGGCCACTTAAGCGAAACCTTTTGTGATAAAAATACTTGTACTGCTCGCTGAGCCGCCAATCCCATGGCTAATGGAACAAGACCTGCGGATTCAAAAGGAAAGGCAGCGGATAATACGAGGGTCATGTAGATATCGCCGCTGGCGGGAGATGACCACGAACGGCCCATACGTCCTCGCCCAGCAGTTTGTTTATCTGCGACGATGAGATAGACCTTGGGAGTTTTGGGGGGCGTGTCTGGGAGCGGAAGACGCATGCCCCAGGCGTTAGTGGAGGAGGTGGTTTCGGCAAAAAGCACCTCGCCGTCAGAAAAAAACTGCGCAAGGCAGTTTTCTAGTTCAGGGATGATGTAGGGTGGGGTTTTGCCAGTATGATGCATCATTTAGCCTAAATCCTCCTCGATGGCATGGAGGTTTTTCTCCTCGTCAAAGGAATCGTTGAGCGCCCGTAACTTGGGAGCATGACAGATATAAGTCGGACGCGGGAAAGAAAAGAGATCGAAACCGGCCTTTCCGTGATAACTGCCAAAGCCGCTGACGCCCACGCCGCCATAGGGAATGCCGGTTTCAGCATAGCCTCTGCGCGCGCCGTTGATTTGGCAGGAACCGCTGATGAGGTGCTTTTGAATGAGGTTCTGGTCTTGCTTGCGGTAACTAAACAGGTAAGCCGTAAGAGGGTGCGGAAGGCTGTTGAGCTGCTGCACCAAAGTAACCAAGGAATCGTAGACCAAGACCGGGAAAACAGGACCAAAGACCTCCTGGCGCATGATGGGGTCCTGCCAAGTCACGTTATCTAAAATGGTTGGTTCGATTTTGAGCAATTGATCGTTGGTGCGACCGCCCCAGACGATACGACCGTCCTGCAGCAAATTCTTTAAGCGTTGGAAATGTTGTGCGCTGACGATCGGCGGATAATTGGGATCATGGATAGGGTCCACACCGAAGCGTTGACGCAGTTTGGCAGAAAGTACGTTGAGAAAGCTATCTTTGGCTTGTTTTTGCACAAGTAAGTAGTCCGGTGCCTGGCAGTTTTGGCCAATGTTCATCATTTTTCCTTTGATGATTTGGTCAGCAGCGGCGTCAAAATTGCAGCTTGCGGTGATGATGCAGGGGTTTTTGCCACCTAAATGCAGACTGAGCGGCGTCAGCCTTTGGGCTGCGGAGAGCATCACATCACGACCCGCCATGTTGTTACCCGTAAAGAAGATGAAATCGAAGGCTTCTTCTGCCAAAGCAGCGCCCGTTTCCGGTCCCCCTTCAATGACTTGCACGTATTGCAAGGGGTAGATTTCTGCACAAATGTCTGCAAGTAAACGCGACACATGCGGAGAGAGCTCGGATGGTTTTAGCACAACACAGTTCCCTGCTGCGATTGCGTTTATGATTGGCAAAACCGCCATTTGGAACGGGAAACTCCAGGGAGAGATAATCAAAACCGAACCGCGCGGCTCGCGCCTTACATCAATGCGCGAGGGAAAATAGCGTAAGCCCGACATGCGTCTAGAGACTTTTGTCCAACGTGCAAGTTTGCTTCTGCAAAGTTTAAGTTCCCGCATGACAGGAAGGTATTCGGTAAACATTGCTTCTTCGGGAAACTTTCCGAGATCAGCTTGCAGTGCCGAAAGGATAGACTCCTTTCGCATCATCAGTTGTTGCTCTAGTAAACCAAGGGCTTGTTTTCTGAAGGCCACGGTTTTGGTCTGTCCCCCAGCAAAAAACGCCTGCTGAGCCCTGACGATGGCTTTAAAATCGGTCGCCAATAAATTTATTTCTCCTCGTAAATCAATACTATTTGTGCTGTAGTTTAGCTGATTATTCCTGTTTCGGTGTCTATGGTGATGACTGCACCATTCTTAAGCACACGCGTAGCATTGTCGCAGGCATAAACCACAGGAATATCTAAGGTTTCACCAACTGTCACCGCGTGACTCTTGTCATCCGGAGACTCAACTATGATGGCAACGGCTTTACGCATAAGTGGGATCATGCTGCGATCAGTCTTATCGGCAACTAGGATAAAGTTACCCGAGAAAGCACGGTCTTTGTTGGTGTCGGCGGCTACAAGTAGGACTTCACCAGAAATTTGGCCTCGGCCGATGGCGATTCCTTTTGCCAAAACGCTACCGATACTTTGGACTTTGAGCGTGTTGGTGGTACCACTCATGCCTACAGGTGTGCCACCCGTGACAACCACGAGGTCGCCATTTTCTACGACGCCGGATTCGACGGCAGTTGCTTTCCCTAGTTCGAAAAGTTCATCGGTATTTTTGATTTCTGCCACATGGTAAGGGATAACGCCCCAAGATAGACCCAGTTGGTAGTATGCTTTTTCTTTAACAGTGGTGGCAATAATTGGACAGCCGGGTCTGAAGCGAGACAGGAGTCTCGCAGTACGTCCGGCATGGGTAACGGCGATTATTGCCTTGGCTTTCAAGTCTTTGGCAGTCATGCAGCAGGCATGACTAACGGCATTAGCAACCGTTGGTGTCATGCTGACTTTGACTAGATCAAAACGCTCCCAATAATCGATGTTAGCTTCTGTGTAGGAAGCAATTTGGTCCATCATGCGCAGCGCTTCGAGTGGGTATCTTCCAGCTGCCGTTTCGCCTGAGAGCATAATCGCTGAAGTGCCGTCCAAAATAGCGTTGGCGACGTCGGATGCCTCTGCTCTAGTAGGGCGCGGATTACGAATCATGGAGTCTAGCATCTGCGTCGCTGTGATACAGGGTTTGCCTGCTAAATAGCAACTTTTAATCATGTGCTTTTGAATAGTAGGTACTTCGTGCGCAGGAATTTCCACACCGAGATCACCACGCGCTACCATAATGCCATCAGAAACCGCCAGAATAGAATCAAAGTTACTGACGCCTTCCCTATTCTCAATCTTTGAGATGATGGCGATATCGCCACCGCCAAGTTTTTCCAAAACACGTTTGATTTCCATGACGTCGCTTGGTTTACGTATGAATGATGCGGCGATAAAATCAAAGCCTTGTTCCACGGCAAAAGCAATATCTAACTCATCCTGTTCTGTCAACGCGGGTAAATGTATAATCGTTTCCGGCAAGTTAATACTCTTACGTGATGAAACCGTTCCACCGTTAAGCACACGGCAAATCAGGTCTTTCTTCTCAAATTTTTCCACAACTAGTGCGACTAAGCCATCGTCGATTAAGATTTGTGAGCCTGGTTTTAAGTCTTCATGCAGATTCTTGTACGAAACTGAAAATTGATTCTTGTCACCCAGAATTGTCTTGTTACTAATTCTAACCAGTTCGCCTTCGACTAATTCTGCGGGTACCTCAAAGTCACCTGTTCTGATTTCCGGGCCTTTTGTATCAAGTAGGAGTGCGATGGGCTGTTTTAGTTCTTCGCGGAGTTTTTTCACGCGATCAATTTTGACTTGATGTTCGGCGTGAGTGCCGTGAGAAAAGTTTAGTCGGACAACATTCATGCCGATGTTAATCATTTCCCGAAGCAAAGATTCTGATTCAGTGGCTGGTCCTATGGTACATACAATCTTAGTTTTTCTATTTACGTTCATCTGTTTACCTCAGCTTGGATTTGCTTGTTAAAAATATTGCTTGGAACTTGCTTACGTGTTGGGGTTCTGTCGGCCGGTACGAGAGCCAACATTTTGTTGTCTGTTTTGGTTACTGTTTACGGCGCGCATGAAGCGGATAAACGCTTGATCTATGGTGTACTGTAAGAGCTGAATGAGCTTTGTATAAATAATTGGAATAATCGCCAGAAGGAAGAAAATAACAATAATAGCTACCATTACCACGACGGCAACCATAACTGCGTTAAAAAACAAACCACCCATAGATTGTGTTCCGCTTGTACTATCAAATAGCTTTCCCACGTTGTCATTAAAGTACGTGAGCGCTGATGTAATAAGCTTATCTTTATCAAAGCGCACTAAGGGCAAGATTAGCGAGTAGAGGAAAAAATAACATGTCAAGAATTTCGCCGCCTGGAACGCTAGAAAAAACCAGCGCACTATAAGTGGTACGTTGTAGTAGTAATAACAAACAAAGGGTGAGGCAACAAGCATTAGCGCTGCCAAAGGAAACCACAAAACAAAGGATGACATGATTGTTGTTTCATCAGTAAAGTTAACAAGGAAGATCAAGTAAAATGCATAAAGCCAAAAAATAGCACAAAGAAAAAGCGCTACACCTCTATGCTTTCGATTTTCGAAGTCTGTATCGCTCCACAATTTTCCTAGCAGTGCGCCTTCAAGATAGTCCATACTTACCTCCCAATACATTCAACATTCTAGCAGAATCAAAGCTGGCTGAACAGTTTACAACTCTAGGGTCTTTTCTGAAGAAAACTGGCCGAATGGCGAAATGTGGCAAAATCGCAAAAAGTGGCAGAATTTGGACTACAGAAAGAAATCCGTCGTTTTTCCGCCGAAAAG
>CAZNNL010000043.1:0-3284 GCA_964574395.1 uncultured Oscillospiraceae bacterium
GTGAATCTGCAGAATTCGTTGCCATAAAACGAACCTCATTTCTAAGTTTTGAATTGCTCCATTGTAGCATAATATTTAACTGTATTTTCTGCATTATGCCTGAAGTGATAAGCTTTAAAGCCGTTCTTACGATAGTCATGTTTCAGCGTTCTGTGCTAGAATCAATGGTAAGTTTAATTGAGGAGGAAAATTATGGCCGGCCATTCAAAATGGAATAATATTAAAAGAAAAAAAGGTGCAGCCGATGCTGAACGTGGGAAAATATTCACGAAAATTGGCAGAGAAATTCAAGTTGCAGTGAAGTCTGGTGGCCCCGATCCTGAATCAAATTCAAAGCTGAAAGATGCGATTGCCAAAGCCAAAAGTAACAATATGCCAAACGACAATATCCAACGCAGCATAAAAAAAGCTGCTGGTGCAGGCGATACGGAAAATTACGAAGAAATTCTATATGAAGGCTATGGTCCTTCAGGTGTCGCCGTAATGGTTAAGACTCTGACAGATAACAAAAACCGTACTGCAGGTGATGTGCGTCATCTTTTTGATCGCAATGGAGGAAATCTTGGCACTAATGGCTGTGTAGCATTTATGTTTCAAGACAAAGGGCATCTGACTGTTCTACGTGAAGATTTCGAAGATGAAGAACAGGTCATGTTAGACGCGTTAGATGCTGGGGCAGAAGACTTCGAGGCAGATGAAGAAGTCTACGAAATAACTACCGAAGCCGGGGATTTCGAAACAGTAAAAGATGAGTTAACACAAAAAAATTATCACTTTGAAATAAGTGGTGTAGAACCTACTCCAGATAACTGGATAAAAATAGAAGATGAAAAAGCGCAAGAGCAGATGGAAAAATTAATCGATATGCTCGAAGATCATGACGATGTGCAAGAAGTTTATCATAACTGGGAAAGATAAGTGGCTAAGGGCGTGGCTTCACCTTTCAAATGGTTGCAAAGACGAAGAAAGAGAACGCAGGGCATAAGCCAGAGCGACCCTGTTGCTGCGCTAAAAAGCTTACAAGGTAAACTTGATGAAGCAGATACTGACAAGTCACCAGAGAATCGAAATGCACCATTAGTTTTGCCAAACGCTTTGGAAGAACGACGAAGCGAAAAATTTAATCCTATCGACCGCTTTCAAACAGCTGTTGAAAATCGTCAATTACAAGACCAAAGTAAAGTGGACGAAGCTATGCGCACAAACCTAAAACGCATTGCTGTTGTTGCTTTCGTGGGGCCAAGTGGTACAGGTAAGAGTACGCGCGCGATTCAGGTTGCTCGCGAGAATCACATTAATTATTTAATTGATGATGGTTTGCTCATTAATGGTTCAAGAATTGTTGCGGGTACCTCGGCTAAGCGTGCCAAAACAAAAATAGAATCCGTTCGCCAAGCGCTGTTTATGGACAATACACGTGCCGCCAATATGCGACGTGCACTCTCAGAACATAGACCGACAACCTTGATGATTTTAGGTACTTCGGATTCCATGCTCAGTAAGATTTGTTCTGCCTTGTGGCTAAATCCTCCATCCATGCTGATTCGCATCGAGGATGTGAGTACTGAAGAAGAGCGACGCATGGCTAAGCACACACGGATTAGCGAAGGTCAACACACCATTCCTGTTCCGAGCATGGAAATCAAACACGAGTTTTCTGGCTATTTTGCTGACCCTCTGGGTAGGTTGCGTAAGCGCTTTGATAGAGAAAGGGGCGTAGACCCTGTTGCCACAGAAAGCGAGCGAACCGTCGTCAGGCCTACATTTTCTGGACTCGGCACTTACTCTATGTCTGATGAGGCAATAAGCAATATGATCGAACTTATTGTGCAGCGCATTCCTGGCGTTGCTGCACTTATCAGTTGTAAATTGAGTAAAGAAGTTTACGGTGTCATAATAAACATCCAACTTTCACTCTATTTTGGGTACAATGCTCAAGAAGTCTTGAGTAGAGTACAAATGCTAGTGAGCAAACTTGTTGAGGATTACACGTCAATTAACGTCTTAGCTGTAAATGTTAGAGCAATTCGGTTGGTGCAAAGTGAAACGAAAGCACTCAGTTTGATTAAAGACGAGCAAGTTCCAGACTTGGGGGTTAGTGCACATGGATGAGACGATATATGCGATTCCAATAAATGATGCTTTCTCTGATGCGGATGGCTGCCCGCTTTGTAAACTCAAAGCGGATTATGAAAGTGATCTCTTGCGCTATTATTTGGGTCCGGCATTAATGGAACCTAGTATACGAAAGCAGACGAATGCGCGAGGGTTTTGCCAAAAACATTTTCATAGTCTTCATCGTTCGACAATAAACCGTCTTGGCTTAGCTTTAATTTTACAAACCCATCTTGAAGAAAAACAAAAATCACTCACGTCACAATTGAAAAAGTTAAGTCAAAAACCGAAGAAAAAGTCGCTATTTCAAAGTTCCGAATCCCCATCTAATCCAATAATTTCGGAATTATTGAACGAAGAAACATGTTTATATTGTGAAGCCTTGCAAGAACGCATGAAACAGTATTACCATTCACTAGTCTATCTATTTCAGAACGATGAAAAATTCAAAGAAAAAATGATTAGTACGAAAATACTCTGCTTACCGCATGCTGCAGAACTTGCTGTAGTTGCCGGAGAAATGCTTAAACCTGCTGAACAAAGCAAATTCATTGGTTTACTAAGTAATCTCATTGAAGATCAAATCAATGCAGTGCAAACTGATCTACAATGGTACGTGAATAAACATGATTACAGAAACCAAGATGAACCATGGGGCACAAGCAGGGAAGCTTCACTTAAAGCAATAACATTATTACTGGGGGAGGAAAGTCAATGAAATCAGACGAGAAAAAAGCGCTAGATATGCGTTTGACCAGCTTGTTGGAGACGGAATTGACCATAAATCCGAAGGGCTCTGTAAAACTATCAATAGATTTAGAGAAACGCTTGTTGAAGTGGCAAGAGTCGAATCGTTGGAATCGAAATTTTACACGCACTTTAAGTATGCTCGAAATAAAAGAAATTCGAAATTATCTAATGAGCGTGGATTTTTCCTCTTGGCCTACAAGCAACAATAAACGATCCAGCTCAAGGAGAGAAAGCGAACACCATATCATTTGGAGCGTGAGAATATATGGGCCTGAACGCAAGCTTATTTTTGATCACTTTTTACACGATGAACAACCTGATTACTTTTTTAGCTTTTGTGATGCGATCAGCCATTTCTGTAGGCAAACATTCACCGTTTCAGACTAAGTTGCGTGTTACTTCCTGATAATTTCATAGCG
>CAZNNL010000043.1:3294-15298 GCA_964574395.1 uncultured Oscillospiraceae bacterium
AGCGTGGTTCACATGGCTTCTGACGGTGTGCTTTAAGTACTCTTACTAATTCTTTACCATCACGTATGCGCTCGTAAAAGATGCAGCCACTACGGTCAATATCTTCTAGTTGATGGTAATCAGAGCCAGCAATGCCGAGTAGCTGCGTTTTCTTTTGCAGAGCTTTCGTTAGATGATTATTGTTGTCCGAGCGCACATTTGCATTCAGAATTTCATAACCATCCAGAAACTTAGCCTCTTCTGGATTACAGTAAGGGCGGAAAGGGTGCGCCTGAAAAATCAACAAGTCGTGTTCTTCACAAAAAGCTTTAAATGATTCTGGCGTATGCGTATAGAGTTCAGGATACTTATAGAGGAAATCTTCATCCATACCGTAGACAAGAAAATCATTGTAACTATCACCTGCGAAGCGTATTTCTAGGCCGAGAATGACATCCATGTCGTAGTGTTTGGCCAGAGATTTAGCTTTTCTATAACCGTCCAAATAAAAGTCGATTTTACCTGTCCAATCCTTGGCTTTCATTTTTCTAAAGGCAAAATCAATATAGTGATTTGTTATACAAATTCCTTGATAGCCAGCCTTGGCATGTTCCGGGACTAATATTTCTGTAGGGACCTTAGCACACCAGCCGAATTCAGCGGTGTGGCAATGCATTTCGTATTTAAATGTTTTGTTCATAGCGAGCCTCCGCACGCCATTATAGCATTTGAATTTTAAAAATTAATTAAAAATAATCATCTTCTGAATAGTGGTATGTGATACAATCAAATGAGTTAATAGGGAGGTATTTATGGCGACTGTTGTTGTACGTCTAGATAAAAAATTCAATTCTAATGAAGCTATGCTAACCCGTCTAAAGGTAGAAATAAATATGCTTAAACGACTTAAAGTTGAAGCGGCTAAAATTGTCCACGGGGGAAGTCAAGAACTAGAGTACCAAGAAGCAAGGTTATTATGTCGCCAGTATCTACATGAGCTAGTTTCACAGGGCGAAATCAAAGCAATGTGCATTGGTGAACATTTTGGTCCATTTGAAACAGACGGCAATATTATCGTGGGGCTCGAAGCGTCCTTACGCTCTGATCCAGATTGGTCCAGACATGATGATAGCTTTGTCATGATAGTTCTATAGTTTATTAGCATGTGAGGTTGTCTTGAATAAAGAGTGGATTCAATTCGTAGATAAGTGTGCTGCCTGTAAAGCGTGTGACTTACATGAAACAAGAAAACAAGTTGTAGTTTCTAGAGGGGCGCTTACAGCGCCTTTACTATTAATAGGTGAAGGACCAGGTGCTGAAGAAGATGCCCAGGGACTCCCATTCGTAGGGCGTTCAGGCAAGCTTCTAACTTACTTACTCAATGCACATGGTTTAACTGAGGAAAATTATCATATCTGTAACATTGTTAAATGTAGACCACCCGATAATCGTAAGCCAACGCGGGAAGAAGCAGCTGCTTGCAAGCCATTGCTAGATGAACAGCTTTCCTTTGTTGGTGCTAAAGTGGCAATTCTACTAGGTGCTACAGCTTTCAACTATTTTACTGGTGATGATTTAGCTATCACTAAAGCTCGTGGTCAGTTCTACAAAAAAGATGGTTTGTTAGTCTTGCCGACCTTTCATCCTGCATACATTCTGCGTAACGGTAATATGCGCATTCATTTGTGGAATGACATTGCCAAAGTCCGAGAAAAGATGGAAGAGTTAGGTTTGGTGAAACCTTTGGAATTTGTCCCTTCCGACCCAGGTGGGCTTAAATAAACTAGACCTTAGATTTATCTGCGCTTCTTTGTCATCTTCTACGACCTTTTTTATCCCTGATTTGCAATGCCAAAGCAGGATTATTTGTGATTACTGCGTCAATTTTTAGCCAAAATAGCAGTTTGAGTACTAAAGGGTGATCAACCGTCCACGTGTAAATCGGAAACTTCTTCCGATAGCGCCAAATGTAGAAGGGCAAGTAGAGAAAATAATAATGCGGATGTAATGCAGTTGCCCCAGATTTAGTAGCCAAATCACCAGGCTTATTAATGAACTTACTAAACAACAAACCAAGCTTTAGTCCAGGCTTTAATATGTTCAGCTGTAATAAACTGGGGGCATGAAAAGATGAGAAGAACAGGTTTTCCATGGGAAAACCGCTACGTTCACAGACCTGCAGTACACGCTCACAAATATTGGGATAATCTATTACATCCGTTTTTAACTCAATATTGATGCTAATTGCATCGTTTTTAAAGCGGTTCAAGACTGCTTCTAATGAAACTAAAGGGTATTCACCATCTGTAAAATGCAAGCCCAGATTATACGTCTGACAGTCAGACCAAAGAGCATCGTAGACGCGTCCTAGCGTTATTCCATTTGATGTGCGGTCGAAGGTTTCGTCATGAATTACAACTGGGACTTCGTCTTTGGTTAGGTGGACATCTAATTCTAGACCATCCGCACCGAGGTTCACCGCTTGTTCAAAAGCTGCCATTGTGTTTTCAGGACGGTCAATAGAAGAACCACGGTGCGCCCATATTTTTGTCTTTGGCCGACTACACATAAAGTTTCATTACCAATCTGTTTAATTAAACAAACCCATATAGAGTCCTTGAAAATCAAAGAGCATACTGATGCCTAGCAAGATTAGCAAGCCGCCGCTGACGGCACGCACGAGTCGCGCATTACGTTTCAGGAAACTAAAGGTAGTACGCAACTTTTCGAAGAGTAGGGCGGTGATTAAGAAGGGAAGTCCTAATCCCATGGCAAAAACAAACAACATCCCCATGCCTTCAAAAACCGTATTGCGATTCGCTGCCAAAGTAAGTGCTGAAGCTAGAAATGTTCCAACACAGGGGAGCCACGTTGTTGAGAATGCAAGACCAAATATAAAACTTCGCAGAACCCCGCCTTGTTTGATGACATCGTCGTCCTGCTCCTGCGCTTTCTGTTTGCGTTTAAAATATTTGGTGAATGACTCTGGTAATCGAATGATATCCAAATAGTAGATGCCAATGATAATCATGATGATGCCAGAAATTTTACGTATCGCATTCATATGGCGATTAAGATAGCTGCCTATTCCTGTCGCAATTGCACCTAAGAGTACAAATATCACCGTGAAACCAATAATAAAGGCCAAGGTGTTTAAGATGCGTCTGCGCATCAGCTCCTTGTTACTTAGTCCAACATTGCTTTGTGCATCACCACTGAGATAGACCAGATAAACAGGCACCATCGGTAAGATACAAGGCGAGATGAAGGCTAATACGCCCTCAAGAAATAAGAGTAAAAACAGCATCATTATTCACCAGCTTTAGCAGTTATTTCGACAAGACTATCGTATGACATGATGCCTATATTTCTATAATACAGTTCACCAGCTGGATTTATGATATACGTTGTTGGAATGGACTGGATGCCATAAGTATTAGCAGTTTGCCCTTCAATATCATAGAAGTAAGGAAGGGTGTAATTGTTGTCATTGATGAATGCATCCGCATGTTCTTTCGTCTCACCATTACTACCAATTAGATTAACAAGAACCATGGCGACTTTATCATCGCCTTTAGTATCATCATAAAACTTTTGGAAGTCTGGGAACTCTGCTTTACAAGGGGGGCACCAGGAAGCCCAGAAATTTAAAACGACAGTTTTACCTTTAAAATCAGCTAGCTTTACTTCATTTCCTTCGACGTCTAGAATCTTGAGTTCGGGCGCGGTGTAGTCCGTTTCTGAACTCGTGCTTGCTGTGCTTTCTTCAGCCGTCGCAGTATCGGTATTCGTGGCTTCGAGCGATGCATCAGTACTATCAGACCCAGAACTACTTGTAACTACAGCTTTATCTTCTTGAAGCGTTTGTCCTGATTGCACTTTATCGAGATTGGATTTAGAGAGTGCGTCATAGAGGAAATATATACCGACAAATACGGCAAGTGCAGCTATTAAGGCAACTATGGTTTTAGTTATATTCTTATTTTTCTTATCTTCATTATTCATAAGTATTTCCTTCTTGATTATAAGTTTATCAAATTAAAGTATCAGAGTTTTTAAGGGTGTGCAAATCATGTCAAGGTATGTTCTAGCAGTCGCGAAGTCTACGGAGATACTGCCTTGAGCAAAACCACCACGTCCGCCACCTTTGCCGTTTAGAGCTACGTTGATCAATTCAACGTCTTGCTCAACTGGAAGATGTGAAGAAGCGATAACATACTGTAAACGCTTTTCCTGCTGGGTCGCTAAAATTGCATAGTGAACGCCTTTGTGAGCGTCTGCCATACTTTTGCAATAGTGTTTAACTTGCTTATCCGAAAAACCAACAAAATAGCGGTAGGTTTTTTTCATCTCCGGAGAAATTTCCGCACGCAAACTATCTAGGTATAGTTTGCTCATCTTAGCGCTTAAACCCTCGCTAGCTTGAAGTTTTTGAAGTGAACCCTTGACGGCCAGAGCGAGTTCCAAAGGTTTTACCGACAGTTGGCTGGCAGCTGAGCGGCTACTGCTAAGAAGATTTTGAACATACCGCAAGGCCCTGAAACCAGCTAAAGCGGTGACACGCACACCGGATTTATATTTCATGCTTTCTCTAATTATGAAAAAACCTATCTCTGATGTATTGCGTAGCTGTGTACCGCAACAAGCACAACAATCAATATCTTCAATCGTGACCAATCTTAATGCCTCAGGGATAGCTTTCTTGGAGCGGAACTCCAGTTCATCTATTTCTGCTTGCTCATGTGTAGATATGAGAATAGGGACTTGTTCAACAATTACTCGATTAACCTCGGTTTCAAGCTGCGTAAGTTCGACTTCAGACAAGTATCCGTCAAAATCAAAATACATTTCATCTTCATTGATGTGAAAACCCACGTTGTTGTAACCGAACTTCTTGTTGACCAAACCAGAAAAAATATGTTCACTGCTATGTTGCTGCATAAAATCGAAGCGACGCTCCCAATCTATTGCGCCTCGTACTGTTTGTCCAACTTGGAGTCCGTCAGCAGAGCTACAGATATGAACAATACGGTCACCTTGTAATTGGGTATCTATCACTTGCCAAAACACGTCATCAGAAGGTTTATCTTGCGAGAGAAGGACACCTTTATCTCCTGCTTGTCCACCACCTTCTGGATAGAAACACGTCTGGCTCAATTCGACAGCGAAGCCATCTTTTTGCCGAGAAATTGAGACGACCATTGCCTCAAAGTCTTTCATGTATGGGTCTGCGTAATATAATGCCGAAAAATCTTCTACCATTTTTTGCTCTCATTCTATTATTCTAAGCATTTGGTTCATGCCTAGACTCAATTAGTACCGATTATTTCTGATTTTACCGCAGTCTGTGGCTTTTGGCGAAACTAAAGTCGTGTTATAATCCTGACTCGTTATATGAAAATTGAAAGATATATTTTTTGGAGGATATTTGAAGTGAAAAAGACCTTTGCATTTATTTTGGCGATGGTAATGAGCTTTAGTCTTTTTGCCTGTGCTGGCAAAACCGAGGAAGTTCAGATTTCGAAAATGGATGACCTTGCGACTATGCTTATTTCCGTACAGAAAGGCACACTCGGTGATTTCATCGCGCAAGATTTAGTTGGCGAAGAAAATGTCATGAAGCAAGTCCATCAAATGGAAAAATACACGGACGCAATTCTTGAACTAAAGCAGAGCAAAGTCTCCGCAACTATCATGGATGAGGGGCCTGCTAAAAAGTTCATCGAAAAAAATGATGATCTTATGATTTTGCCAGACGATTATGAAGTAGAAGCCTATGCCTTGGCGATCAAGAAGGGCAATCAAGTACTTTTAGATAAAGTGAATGCCTTAATTCAAGATTACATTAAAGATGGCAGTATCCAAGCCATCAAAGACAAGTACAATTCAGACGAAAGCATCAAGGCTGAATCAATCGATTTCAATACAGGCGCTGCGAATGGCAAAATCATCATGGGTACAGAGGCTGGTTTTGCTCCCTACGAATTTAAAGTAGGCGACGGCATTGTTGGCGTAGACGTCGAAATTGCAGCTAAATTAGCAAAAGACCTCGGCAAAGAGCTAGTCATCGAAGAAATGGCTTTCGATGCATTACCTGCTGCTTTAGATTCTGGCAAAATTGATTTCATCGCTGCTGGCATGACGGTTACTGAAGAACGTCAGCAGAATATGGATTTTTCCATACCTTACGTAGATGATGCCAAACAAGTTGTCGTTATTCGTAAAGCCTCACACAAAGCTTCTTAATCAAGATATTTGATTGGACAGTACTGGAGACATCGTGGAAGATAAAGCTGTTGATACGCTAAAATTGTCAGACTTGGGGAGACGTAAAGACTACTCCTCTTGGCTGATGATTATTGTATTTGTCGGCTTAGCTGTTTGGGCTGGAGCCTTCAATCCTAGTAGTTGGAGCAGTTTAGCCGAACAGTTCAACTTTAACTTTATCGTCGATAATCGTTATCTTTGGCTCTTGTCCGGTCTGCAAAACACTTTCTTAATTACTCTTATAGCCACTGGTCTAGGCATTATTATCGGCTTGACGCTCAGTTTGATTCGCGTTTCTTACAATGCCGGTGCACCTATCAAAGCACTGAACCAATTAGCGAATCTCTATATTACTGTCATTCGTGGCACACCGGTCATGATACAGATAATGATTATTTACTTTGCTATTTTTGCCAATGTAAATGTCAATAAAATTTTAACGGCTGGCATAGCCTTTGGAATCAACTCCGGCGCTTATGTGGCCGAGAACTTTAGAGCAGGTATCGAGGCGATTGATAAAGGGCAGATGGAGGCGGGTCGCTCGCTCGGTTTGTCGTATGGTAAATCGATGCGTTTAATTGTGTTGCCACAGGCGGTTAAGAACATTTTGCCAACATTATTTAACGAATTAATCGTGCTCTTGAAAGAAACATCCGTGGCGGGCTATATCGGTTTGACCGATTTAACGCGAGGCGGGCAAAACATCAAAGACATCACCTACGATCCCTACATGCCTTACCTGGCGGTCGCATTCATTTATTTGGTGATTGTGCTTTTCTTAAGTGCGATACTGAGACGACTTGAAAGGAGGCTGGGAAGAAGTGATAGACGTTAAAAATCTTTCCAAATCCTTTGGTGATTTAAAGGTGCTGGACAATATTAGTACCGCGATAGACGCAGGTGAAATCGTAGTTGTGATTGGTCCTTCAGGTTCTGGCAAAAGCACTTTCCTTCGCTGCATCAACCTTATCGAAGTTCCAGACGCTGGCACCATTACCATTGATGGAGCGGAAATAACTGCGCGCCAAGCAGACGTTGATAAAATTCGTAGCCAGATGGGTATGGTGTTTCAGCATTTTAATCTTTTCCCTCACTTAACTGTTTTGAAAAATATTACGCTCGCACCAACTACACTTGGTCTGATGAAGGAAGCAGAAGCGCTTGATAAGGCTAAGCAACTTTTAGCGCGAGTCGGTTTGACCGATAAAGCAGATGAATATCCTAATAAATTATCAGGTGGACAGAAGCAGCGGGTCGCGATTGCGCGGGCATTGGCGATGAATCCGAAAATTATGTTGTTTGATGAACCAACATCTGCTCTTGATCCTGAAATGATTGGTGAAGTATTAGATGTTATTAAGGATTTGGCTAAAACCGGTATGACCATGGTCATCGTTACCCACGAAATGGGCTTTGCCCGTGAAGTAGGTAGCCGACTCTTGTTCATGGATGAAGGTCGTATCGCTGAGGAAGGGGCCCCTAGAGAAGTCTTTGCTGCACCTAAGCAAGCCAGGACGCAGGAGTTTTTAGCTAAAGTCTTACACAACGCGTGAGCGTTCATTGCAAGCATAGATAACGCATGCTATATTGCCCTAAGTTAAGTAAAAGTATATATATAGCGTGTTCTGAGGAGATTTATAATGGATGTGTTTCAAAAATGTAGAGAATATGACCGCGTGCAAAACGCCATTGAATTAGGTGTATACCCTTATTTCCATATGTTAACCACAGGTCAGGACACGGAAGTTGAGATTGAAGGTCGCCACACCTACATGCTTGGATCAAATAATTATTTGGGTTTAACCGCAGATCCACGCGTCAAAGAGGCTGCAATTAAAGCAATTGAGAAGTACGGAACGGGTTGTTCCGGTTCACGCTTCCTTAACGGAAACCTTGATATTCACGTTGCCTTAGAAAACGACCTAGCTAGATTCTTGGAGAAAGAATCTGCTTTGACATTTTCAACAGGATTTCAATCAAACTTAGGTATTATCTCCGCGATAGCAGGTCGCAACGATGTCATTTTGTCTGACTCGATGAATCATGCCAGTATAGTCGATGCTACGCGGCTTACTTTTGCCAAAACCTTTAAATATCAACACAGTGACATGGAAGATCTTGAAGCCAAATTAAAGCAGTTCTCGGCTCAAGATAAAGGCATACTGATTGTAACTGACGGTGTCTTTAGCATGGAAGGTGAGATCTGTAAGCTACCAGAAATTGTTGAACTGGGTAAAAAATATGGCGCCCGCATTATGGTGGACGACGCGCATTCTTTAGGTGTGCTAGGCGTTGGTGGTCGCGGTACAGCAAGTCATTTCGGATTAGTTGATGAAGTGGATATCATCATGAACACCTTCTCAAAAACCTTGGCTTCTTTGGGTGGCTGTATGGTCGCTTCGGAAGAAGTGGTTAGCTATGTTAAACATACTTCAAGACCCTTTATATTCTCTGCTAGTATCCCTCCGGGACAAGTTGCTGCTGCGAGTCGTTCTTTGGAAATTCTGCAAGAGGAGCCCTGGCGTGTTGAGCGTTTACATGAAATAACCGCCTACATGAAACGTCGTTTGAATGAAACACCACATGTGCGGGTACGTGAGAGCGGCAATGATATCGTACCGATTATTCCGATTTTGACAGGTACAGCAATCAAGACATTATTTACTGGCAATGCTTTGCTGAAAGCGGGCGTATACACGAACCCCGTGCTGCCACCTGTTGTTTCCACTGATTCATGCTTGCTTAGAACCAGCTATATGGCCACACACACCAACGAACAACTTGACGCCGCCTTGGAAATCATCGGGCACGTGTTCGAAGAAATCGCTAACAATACCGAAATCGATTTTGATATGGTTGTTTGAGTTTGCAATTTCCCCCAATTTCGCTTACACTGATTTGCAGTTTACCGCAGACATGGTTTTGGGCCTGTCCGACCCTTACTCTGCTGACGGATATGAAGGAGAAAACACATGGACAAAGACAGAAAAACAGAACTGATTACAATGTATGGGACACACGAAGGTGATACTGGTTCGCCTGAAGTACAGATTGCACTGCTGACGGAACGCATCAACCACTTGACTGAGCATCTTAAGACACACAAGAAAGATCACCACTCCCGCCGTGGACTGCTGATGATGGTTGGTAAGAGAAGAGGTCTACTCGATTATTTGATCAAAATGGACATCGAACGCTATCGTGCAATTATTGCAAAACTGAATATCAGAAAATAAGTTATTGTGTTAGTGAGTCCGCAAGGTCTCACTAACTTTTTTAACCCCCCGTTTCACTATGGTTGTGGATGGTAGATTGGGTACAGTTCTACATTTAACTGTACGGACTCTACAAGCTACTGCCAAGTGTAAAAACGGGTAAGTTCATTTACCGTATTTCATTTGGAGGATTTTCATGAAAAAAGTATTTACAACCGAATTAGCCGGTCGTCCCTTTGTGGTCGAAACCGGTGAGTTAGCCCAATTTGCGAACGGCTCTTGCCTGATTCGCTATGGCGAAACTGTTATCTTATCAACCGCCACCTCTTCAACAGAACCACGTCCAGGCATCGATTTCTTTCCTTTAAGCGTGGATTATGAAGAGAAGATGTACTCCGTGGGTAAATTCCCCGGTGGTTTCATCAAACGTGAAGGTCGCCCTACTGAGAAGGCTATTTTAACCTCACGTGCCATCGACCGTCCTATGAGACCTTTGTTCCCAAAAGATTTAAGGAATGACGTGAGCATCAACAACCTCGTGATGTCCGTGGACCAAGACTGTCCTCCCGATATCGCAGCTATGATTGGTTCCTCAATTGCTGTTTCCATCTCTGACATCCCCTGGAACGGTCCTACATGTTCCGTATCCCTCGGCATGATTGATGGCGAAGTCATCATCAACCCAACTGAGGCTCAGCGCCCTCTGAGCGAGATGGAAGTTACACTCGCTGGTACCGAAGACAAAATCTGCATGATCGAAGCTGGCGCGAACGAAATCCCTGACGACGTCATGTTAGATGCAATCATCAAAGGTCACCAAGTCATTCAAGAAATGTGTCGCTTCATTAAAGGTATTGTTAATGAGATTGGCAAAACGAAGTACAGCTACGTATCTTCCGAAGTAAACCACGAATTATTCGAGGCCGTGCGTGCTTTTGCCTACGATAGAGTTAAAGAAGGTGTACTCAGCGCAGACAAATCTGTTCGCGACGCTAACATTGCCGTAATCAAAGATGATGTCAAAGCACATATCGAAAGCATCAATGCTGACTGGCTTGGCGGAGTTGGGGAAGCAATGGACAAACTTGAGAAAACAGCTGTTCGTGAGTACCTCAAGAATGAACATCGCCGTGTTGACGGTCGTGGTCTAAACGATATTAGAGAACTGAGCTGTGATGCTGGCTTACTACCTCGTGTTCATGGTTCAGGCTTATTCCAACGTGGCCAAACACAAGTCTTAACAACTTGTACCTTGCAACCACTTTCCAAAGTGCAAATTCTGGATGGTTTGGATAATGACGAATCAAAACGCTACATCCATCACTACAACTTCCCTGGTTATTCAACAGGTGAGGCTAAAGGCAATCGCTCACCTGGACGTAGAGAGATTGGTCATGGTGCGTTGGCGGAGCGTTCTTTAGTGCCGGTTTTGCCATCAACAGAAGATTTCCCTTATGCCATCCGTACGGTTTCCGAGATTTTGATGTCCAACGGTTCTACCTCACAGGCTTCAGTATGTGCTTCCACCATTGCCTTAATGGATGCCGCAGTACCTTTGAAGAGACCTGTTGCCGGTATTTCAAGCGGATTGATTACCAACCCAGATGACGAGAATGATTATCTTGTGTTTATGGATATCCAAGGAATCGAAGATTTCTATGGCGACATGGACTTTAAAGTAGCCGGAACAACTGAAGGAATCACTTCGATCCAAGTGGATATAAAAGTGGATGGTTTGAGCTACGATATTATTAGAGATGCTTTTGCCATGACTAAACAAGGTCGTTTGCAAATCATCAATGACGTCATCATGAAAAGGATGCCTCAAGCGAATGCTCAGCTTTCAGCTTATGCACCAAAAATCCTGCAAACACAAATTCCTGTGGATAAGATCCGTGAAGTCATTGGTCAAGGCGGCAAAGTTATCAATAAAATTATTGACGAAACTGGCGCACAAATTGACATTGAAGAAGATGGACATGTGTATGTTAGCTCCATCGACCCTGCTGGCGGCGAAAAGGCTTTAGCCATCATAAACGGCATTGTCACTGATCCAGAGGTTGGTCAAGTTTATCAAGGACGCGTTACTCGTCTGATGAACTTTGGCGCATTCGTTGAATTTTTGCCAGGCAAAGAAGGCCTAGTCCACATTTCCAAAATGGCATGGGAACGTGTAGAAAAAGTGGAAGATGTCGTTAATATCGGTGACCAAGTAACGGTCAAAGTAAACGAAATTGACGATCAAGGTCGCATCAATCTTTCTATGCGTGACTGCTTACCTAAACCTGAGGGTTATGTTGAGCCGGAACGTGTTGAACGTCCTCGCAGAGAAGGCGGCGGCGGTGGCTTCCGTGGCGCTCGTGACGGTGGTCGCGGTGGTGATAGACGTGGTGGCCGTGACGGTGCACGCAACGGAGATAGACGCGGTGGCGATCGTGGTGGTGAAAGACGTGGCGGCGGAGATCGCGACGGCGGTCATTTCAGAGATTAATCGAGTAGGAGGCTAGTCATTAATTGGCTAGCCGACCTCTCACACCACCGTA
>CAZNNL010000044.1:0-15105 GCA_964574395.1 uncultured Oscillospiraceae bacterium
TTATCTGATTTTGTTGCTATTAAATATTGGGGGATTCCTTGGGCGAGAAATTATTTTGCTGAAGAAATTACTCAAACCCAAAAGTTCAAGTATCTTGTTCGTAATGAAAAGGATAGGTTTTATACTGCCCAAAGTGCTTCCTTTACATTTTCGCATGAGCTACCGGATGGAGCCCTCGACCATAAAAGAGGAGTCGTCACCCCTCCCCTACTATTTATTCAATTGGCGAATGAGCTCGACCTAATCAAGACAATTCTGTTTGGCTGTATGCTTTGTTCTCGCCCAGATTACCCGTGGTCCGAACCTTTTCTATCCAAAAAGAAACTTACTAAATTTGTCGAAGAAGCAACGCGTTATCCAGGCCGTAAAAAGGCCCTTCAAGCCTTACAATATGTAGAGGAAGGCGCATGTTCAATTATGGAAATCTTCGTGCATTTGCTATTGGGACTTCCCAATAACTTAGGCGGTCTGGGCATTAAAGGCGGGATTTTTAACTACCCTATTGAGCTTAATGATGCTGGCAAAAAGGCACTCAATCAAGATTTCTGCTACATTGACTATTATTTTCCTGAGCAGAAGGTGGGCTTTGAATACCAAGGTGCATATCACAATGGCTCAATGGATTTTGATTCCGTCCGCCGTGCTGCATTAGACCAAATGGGGCACAAAATAATCACCGTCACAAAAATACAAGTATATGATTCAGACAAAACAGCCCAACTACTTCAGTTAGCTCAAAATGCGCTTGGCAAAAAGTCGCGAATTCGGACCGACAATTACCTGACGCGCCAACGTCAAATAATCGATGCTCTACCACGGCCACGTAGCCAATCCTGAGTCACGATCGGTTTCCGCCTACCGGAGATTCAGAGGGGGTACTTGAAATCTTGGGGAGTCCTTGAAATCTTGGCATCGTGCCAAATTAGTCGCAGATTTGGCATGGAGTGGCTGTAAGCCTTGGTTCTGTGCCAAATCAGTCGCAAATTTGGCATGGAAGGGCTGTAAGCCTTGGTTCTGTGCCAAATCAGTCGCAAATTTGGCATGGAAGGGCTGCAAAACCTGGCTTTGTGCCAAATTAGTCGCAGATTTGGCACAGCCCCCTAATCGACACCCCTGAAATCCAAGCACCTAAGCTAAATAAGTTTTTGGGTTCTGGAAATCCTTTAAGCGCCGCGTATATGCTTCTACCATACTGTCAAAAAATGGGATTGCACGGTCATTTTCGCCCATATTATCGAGCCATGCGCGCACGAAATAGGGATTCATTACTAAGAAAGGGCCGACTAAATAAGTTGCAATGAGGTTATTGTCAATTAAGCCTTCAAAATCCACTTTGCGGTCCATTCCAATTCCGCGCTGATTGTGGCAAAAAGCCAGCTCACGCTCGGCTCCATGACAAGCTGTAAACTGAGTTTTGAAACCGATGACTGGATTCATGCTACTCCACTGCCCTTGCGCTTCACCGAGATATTCGGAATTTAATCGCTCTTTAAAATTTTGTACAGCATGAAAAGGATATAAACCTAGGCACGGTATTTTGACACCTTTATCAGTTTCAACGTACTGACCCAAAACCTCAACTGCGTTTCCAACGAATAGGATGTGGCTGCCTGCTGCAATACAAGCTTGCAAACGCTCTTTATAAGGTAATAGTTTTTCAATAATTACCGCCTGGTGTCTTTCGCTAGATGGACCGAGATAGAGGACATCAACAGTATGATCAGCAAAATGCGGTCGCTCTTCTTGTTGCGTTTCTATGATCGTTGCATCGTGGAACATCTGCCGCAAAAGCATAAACGTGCCGTGCTCACCGTACAGGTCAGCGATTTCAGGATAAAGCAACTCGATTATCATGGCTCGTTCCTTTCCGCAACTCCTGCAACTGCAACACTAGCATCGCTGCCAACTTCTACGTTACCAACTGCAACACTAGCATCGCTGCCAACTTCGACGCTACCAGCAGCAACACCAGCACCGCCGTCACCTTCAACACTGCCAACTCCAGCGCCACCACCAAGCCTACTTTCCTCGTACGCAACGGTGAGGCGGTCGATAAAGGCATTTGTTTCAGCCATGTTGTTGATATCGTGAAAGATGCTGATGCGGTCAATGCCTTCAAGCGAAATATCATCCACCGGAACATCCAAAGTCTCATAGACCCGAATCCGCTCAGGCTGAACACCCGCCAACTCCAGGCGAACTTTGTAGTCGTATGCTCGTCTGGCGCCAATCACAATTTGCACGATGTCGGGGTCATTTAGGAGTTCGCAGTCGATGTCGTAGAGCCAGCCGGTGTTTTCGTTGTTGAGGTCGTCTTTGAGCATATAGGTGTTAAAGAGGACGACGAGCTTTTTGCCGTTTTGGCGACGGACGTAGTCGAAGACGCGGGAGGCGGAGATGGGGTTGAGTGCTTTTGCCAGCATGATGTCGAGGGGTTTATCGCCAATGCGACGCTCCTCGTAGCGGGATTTTACGACTTCTTGTTTTTGCCAAACCGCTGCGATTTCTTCTGGCGGCCAGCCGAGTTCGCGCAGCATACTAATCGCGGCCAAGCTGTTGTAACTATCGATGATGTTTTTGCTAATCAGATGGTAAGGGAAACGCGTCCCTTCTTCATCAATCTGCAAGGTGGAACTTTCGATGTCAATGTCGGTCAGGAGATACTTCGCTGCACGATTTTTAAAGCCACAATTTTGGCAAAAATAATACCCAATATGGTGATAACGCAGATGCTCCTGTGTCAGCTCGTGCCCGCATTCAGGGCAATTGCGCACATCGCAGACCAAACTAGGCGCGGACTTTCCACTGTCATAATTTTTATCAATGGCAAAATAAACCCGCTCATTGCCAGGCTTCAATTCACTGCTGAGCAAATCTTCCGCATTCAGCACGAGTTTCGTTGCGTCAGCAATATTTTCTTCCAGAACTGACGCGATAAAATCGGCGTGCGCATTGCGGTTGTAGGAATCGCGAAAGAGGTTGGTAATGAGTAAATAATCTGGTGTTAAATAAGGAAATATGCGGCGCGAGCTTAGTTCGTCTATTTCCAGAATGGCGTAATCGGCGCGCGCCCAGCCACGCCAGTTGACGTGCTGCACAACGGCGCTCATGATGCCGTCCACGGTGTTGGAGCCGTAGGTATTGTTTAAGACAGGAATACCACGCGACTCGAATGCGTCGCTGAGGAGGTTGCAGACGGTGGTTTTGCCGTTGGTACCGGTGACGCAGACGACGGTGCCAGGGTAGCGGATGTAAGCTAAAAAGTCAGGAAATAATTTTCGCGCGATTACGCCTGGCAAAAAGGTCGCTTTTTTTCCCAAGATACGCATGCCGCGGGTTGCCGTTTTTGCCACCAATAATGTTAAAGCCAAACGCAGCCTACGTGCCAAACTTATGTCTTTTATCGTCTTACTCATTGCTGTTATTAATTCCCATATCGCCCTGTTTTGAAAAAAGTTTCACCGGCTATTATACACGATAGATTCACTCCCACGGGAATTTGACAGACCATTTTTTACGCAGTGCATCCAAGATGTCCAGCACCTTCAAACTGCTGGCGTGTGGCATTTCGTAGCATTCTATTTCGCCTTCATCAAGTGCGCGTTTGCAGGCCAAAAGCTGGTATTCGTAGCCGCTGATTTGCTCGGGCACGCTATAGTGACCCACGAGCTGACGATCAAGATTGTACACACTGATTTCTTCGCAGTTGTTGATGTTCTTGACTTCTAAATAACCTTTATCACCAAAAACAACGCCGCGCCTATCCGTAATAGCCATCATGTTGGAGTGCAGGACAGCCATGCGCCCATCAGGCCAGTGCATCGTAATGCTATTCATCGCATCCACGCCGGTATCGGTCAAAATCGCTTCGCCCTTGACACTGGAGTAATCTTCGCCAAAAACCATCATGGCAAAATTAATCGGATAAACCGACAAATCCAAAAGCGCCCCGCCTGCTAGAGCTGGGTCTGTCAGCCGGTTTACATGATTTATGACATAGCCCAGATTCGCGGTCAGCGACGTGGGATTGCCAATCACGCCCTCATTTAGGAGCTGATTAATCATCTCGCGCGAAGGCATATAGCGCGTCCACAGTGCCTCTGTAACCAAGAGGTTCTTTTCTTTCGCCATCTCAAAAACCGCGCGCGCCTCAGACGCATTCGAAGTAAAAGCCTTTTCGCAGAGAACGGGCTTCCCATGATCCAAACTCAACATAATGTGTTCAAAATGAAACGCATGCGGTGTCGCTACATATACAAGGTCCACTTCAGGATCCGAGACCATTTCTTCATACGAACCATAGGCGTGTTTTATTCCATATTCTTTGGCAAAAAGCCTCGCCCGCTCACCATTCCTAGAAGCAACCGCATAAGCCTCAACTTCAGACATCTGCTGCATAGTTGCAGCCATTTTCTGCGCAATTCCGCCCGCCCCGATAATTCCAACTTTCATACAATTCCTCCCGATGTACCTCATGCTAATCCAATTGTAGCTTGATACAATTAAAACATCCAATTTGGTAATTTTCATATAATACGTGTATTATATGAAAATCGTTAAGCTACGGAAGGAGTGTTGAGCCACGGCTCGACTTCACATATGAACCCTTTTAACTTAGTCCGAAAAGCATTTTCTGTGGACTGGAAAGGTATGTTGCCTTTAGTCAAACAAATGGCCAAAGAAAGCGGACGTTCTCGCTTTGATGTATTACGTGATATGACCATATGCTACCGCGAAGAAGGCTTCACGTGGAAGAATTACGCCACGTTTGGTTTTCATCTCCAGCGTGACCCGGAAATCCGCAAGACCTTCTTTTCACAAACACAAATGGACAACTTTTCCTTAAAGGCGCACTCTGCCGAGTCCAAGGAATTGCTGCGTGACAAGGGCAAGTTTTTGCGTCATTTTAAGGATTTCGTTAAACGCGATTTTTTAGATTTGCGCGTTGATGATATGCAGGCTTTTAATTCCTTCCTAGATAAGCACCAGGTTTTCTTTGTAAAACCACCTTTAGAGTGCGGCGGCAAAGGTGTCGAGCGCTTCCTCAGTTCGGATATTGTTGACCGCAGCGCGTTCCACCAGCAGCTCATGCATGAGCAGCGCTTTATCATCGAGGAAGGCATCGTTCAAAACACGGACATGTCGAAGCTCTCTGTTAATTCTATTAATACTTTACGTGTCGGCACCTGCCGTAATAACGCAGGCGAGATCAGTATTCCATACGTGCTTTTAAGAATTAGTTTTACCAAGGCGTATAACGACAATGCGACTACGGGTGGTGGTTTTGTTTTGATTAGTGAGGATGGCAAAATCAAGTCCGCCCCCGCCACCTACCTCCCTTTAGTCCAATACTTTGAAAAGAACCCCATCACAGGCTTCCCCTATATTGGCTTCCAAATTCCTCAGTTTGAAGAAGTGAAAGCCTTGGTTTTGGAAGCACACAAGCTTTTGCCAGAATCACGCTACATCGGATGGGATGTTTCTATCAGTGACAAAGGTCCTTTACTAGTCGAGGGTAACGAAAACCCTGCCGCTGACCTTTTCCAGCAATACCGTCAATTACCTGGCCCTGAAGGTGCCAAAGCCAAAATGGAACAAGCATTAGGGATGAAACTTTGAGTAGTAATAATAATGGTGCGCGCGAGCGTTTTCAAAAGATTATCAATCCATCGGGCTCTAGAAAAGCGACTGCTGTTTCTAACCTGAGTTTAGCTGTGACTTTTTCTACCTTGACCATGATTTTCACTAAACTCATCGGTTTCCTTAGAGAGATTTTGATGTTACAAAAACTGAGCTACGGCTATCTTACGGATGCCTATGTTCTTGGTTTTGCCGTACCCGACTTGTTTTATGAAATCCTGATTGGCGGAGCTATCTCTGCTGCCATCACGCCTACTTTAGCAGCAGCAATTGAGAACAACGAAGAAGAAAAAGCCTGGAAGCCTATTAGTATCTTCTTTTCTTCGATAGCTGTCCTGATGATTTTAGTCGTGCTATTAGGCGGAATATTCATTGAGCCTATGCTTCAATCGCTCTTTCCAGATAAAACCGTGATTACCTTAACCGCGGCATCTGCCACAGGTAGAATCATTTTTATACAAACCTTCTTTTTCATTTTGATAGGCGGGATTACCGCTGTGCTGTCAGCGAACAAAGAATTCGTGGCCCCCAATATTGGTAACGCTATTTATAATATTGGTTCGGTAGTAGCCATTCTGCTTTTAGCTAACCCTAGCCAACGTGGCTTGGAAATGACAGTCGTCGGTATCGTTGTTTCAGCCGGGGCGTATTTTGCGTTCTTGTTTTATTTTGCCAAACCTAACCTCAAATATTTTCGTTTTAACCTCGATGTTCGAGATAAAGGCTTTTTGAAGCTCTTGAGAATCGCCATGCCTGCCGTTGTCGCAGGAACGTTTAATCAACTCAACTTTATTATCCAGCAGCGCTTTACGGAAGGCTTTGAAGGTACGGTTACGTCCTTAGGGCAAGCCAAACAACTATATAATTTACCTTTTGGTATTATCGCTGCCGGTATTGGATCAGTCGTTGTCGCTAATTTAAGTGGATTTTACGCCCGTCGGGCTATACGCGAAGCTAGGGCGTTTTTAACTTCTACATTACGCATGGCCTTATATCTGATTGTGCCCTGTGCCGTGCTGTTTATCGTGGCCAATTTCGAAACCGTGCAAGCCGTTTTCCAATGGGATATTAGTAAATTTAATCATGAAGGGGCTGCTCTTACGGGCGAACTCTTAGCTGTGTTTTCCGTGGCCATGGTTATTATGATACTCAACTATTTTTACACCCAAGCCTTCTACGCTATGAAAAAATCGTATATTGCTTTGGTGACGGGCGGCATAACTTTGCTCGTCAATCCCTTGATGTGCTATATCTTTATCCGTGTTTACGACTTCGGTCTAATGGGTGTTGGCTTGGCGGCATTGGTCTACAACATCGTCAACTTTATCGTCATCAATCTACTCTTGCGTCATTTCGAGCCTGAGTTTGTACCACGTAAAATGCTTGGCTTCGGTCTACAACTTTTGGCTAGTGCCGTTGTGTCAGGTGCTACGCTGACTCTGTTCCAAATGCTCGTCCCGGCTTCAGATAGCAAGATGCTTCAACTGATCATTTATGCTGTCGAAGGCATCATTGTGGTGGTAAGTTACTTTGCTGCATCTTACGCTTTCAAGATAAGCGAAAGCCGTGCGTTGGTTTCAAAGTTCTTAGGTCGCTCGAAAGGCGGCACTGCTTGGGCTGATGCAGTTGAGGAGCAAAGAAAAGACGAGCGCAACTAGGCAAGGCGGTTGCTGCAGAAATCCGAAAACTACAGCGTCTCGCCAAGGGCAGTCAAAACAGCCACCCTTACGCCGCAATCATGGGGAATGGAAACAAATGCTTGTCCTAAGTCAGGACTAGGATTGGTGTTGGCTTCTATCATATCCACGCCTTCTGCTGTTATGGCGATGTCCCAGCCGACGATGCGTGCGTTGGGGATGCGTTTTGCCAAACGTATGGCAAAAGCCTTCGCCTCAGTGAAGCGCGGTACTGTAAAACCAAGGTAGGAAAAATGCGTCTCGGGATTTTCTGCATAAGTCTGGATATAGGGTAGGTAACGCATAAGCGGTGCGGGGATGCGGCCTTCGTCATCTAAAACTGCGAACGCACCACCCATCGAAGCATTGTCACAGCAGGCGTCGGTCAGCGCTATGCGAACGGCGTCATAAGGGATGCTTACCTCACCTGCCCTATTGATGCAGGTCAAAATACGTAAAGAGTTCACGGCACAAAGCGAAAGTTTACTCATTTCAGGATGCTGTTTGATCGCTGCCTCAACAACATAATGCTTGTCACGCATGAGTTTCTGATGGAATTTTTCTAGACATCCTATCTCGTCACGCTCATGACACTGTACGCCTTCTCCCCCGTAAGCCATAGGAGGCTTTGTAAAGAATCGTTTATTTTCTGCCACGAATGCTTGAAATGCGTGAAAATCATTGACCCGTAAATCACAGAAATCACGCTTAATTAAGTCGCCAAAAAAGCGCAGCGCTTTGCCTTTATCCTCCAAAATATCAATCGCCTCAGGACTATTGTAAAGTTTTCTTAGTTTAGCCATTTCTGCCTGCGATAAAAACTTGCACGGTAAATAGGATCTTGATTGAGGTGAAAACCAGCAATAGCATAGTTCCCCCAATTGATTCCGCGTAATTCATAGCATCGCAGCATGTCGCGAAACAAACACCGCTTACTGCGCCCGCTATCCTTATGCATTTGGGTCAAAAGGGGCATAAGTTCAGACCAGCGCACACTAAAAAGTTTGGCAAATTTCTTAAAAACATTCATAAATGGTAATTTTGTCGACTTTCAGCAAGATTATATTCTTTTATCAATACTAAAATTACATATTTCACGCTTGAATTCACTAATAAAGTCTTAAGAATAGAAAATTTAAGAACAGGTTAACATTGGCAGGCGTGATTGTATGCGATTATTTTTGGCAAAAAGACGGCACGCTTCGTGGGCTTGAAAGGTTTTGCCGAGAAACCTTATAATGGGGCTTTGTAAGAATAAGGAAAACTCCCCAAAAGTATTGGGAAGATGGAATTGAGGATAATGTGAGCAATTACGATTTCAATCAGATTGAAAAAAAGTGGCAGGATCGCTGGGAAGAAAAAGGTGTCTTCCATGCAACGGATGATTATGAAAAGGAAAAATACTATTGCTTGGTAGAATTTCCCTATCCCTCCGGGCAAGGCTTACACGTAGGGCATCCTCGTTCGTATACGGCTTTGGATGTGGTCGCGCGTCAGAAACGTATGGCTGGCTACAATGTGCTATATCCGATGGGTTGGGATGCGTTTGGATTGCCGACGGAGAATTTTGCCATTAAAAACAACATTCATCCGGCGATTGTCACTGCGGAAAACATTGCTAATTTTAAGCGTCAATTGAAAGCGCTCGGCTTCTCGTTTGACTGGAGTCGCGAAGTCAACACCACGGACCCTTCCTATTACAAGTGGACGCAGTGGATTTTCCTGAAATTATTTGAACACGGACTGGCGTACAAAAAAGAGATGTCAGTTAACTGGTGCACCTCATGTAAAATCGTTTTGGCCAACGAAGAAGTGGTCGGTGGTGTGTGTGAGCGTTGCCACGGCGAAGTTGTACATAAAGTAAAAAGTCAGTGGATGCTGAAAATTACTGAATATGCTGAGCGTTTGATCGACGATTTAGATACCGTCGATTACATTGAGCGCGTTAAAACGCAGCAGAAGAACTGGATTGGTAAATCTGTTGGTGCGGAAGTTGATTTTGCGACCTCTGCCGGAGATACCATGACCGTCTTTACCACGCGCCCCGATACCTTGTTCGGTGCGACTTATATGGTTATGTCTCCTGAACACAGGTATCTTGAACAATGGGCTAAGCGCGGTTTGTTGAAAAATATTGAGGATGTGCGCACCTACCAAGAGGTATCTGCACACAAATCCGATTTTGAACGTACAGAAATGAATAAGGATAAAACGGGCTTGCGCTTAGAGGGTGTCCATGCTGTGAACCCTGTTAATCAGAAAGACATTCCGATTTTTATCTCCGACTATGTGCTCGCATCCTATGGAACAGGCGCGATTATGGCAGTTCCCGGGCACGATGAGCGCGACTGGGAATTTGCAACGAAGTTCGGCTGCCCAATCGTTGAAGTCGTAGCGGGGGGCAATGTCACCGAAGCACCTTACATGGATATTGAAACGGGCACCTTAGTGAACTCTGCTTTCCTTGATGGGCTCTCGGTCGCGGATGCTAAAATAGCGATTACCGCCTGGCTCATCGAAAAAGGCCTAGGGCACGAAAAGGTCAATTACAAATTGCGTGACTGGGTCTTTTCCAGACAGCGTTATTGGGGTGAACCAATCCCCATCGTCCACTGCGAAGACTGTGGTTATGTACCTTTAGATGTGTCAGAATTGCCGCTCACCTTACCAGAAGTTGAGTCTTATTTACCCACGGATACGGGTGAATCACCTTTGGCAAAACTAACAGACTGGGTCAACACCTCCTGCCCGCGCTGCGGCGGTGCAGCCAAGCGTGAAACCGACACCATGCCTCAGTGGGCCGGCTCATCCTGGTATTTTCTGCGCTACACAGACCCACATAACGACAAAGCACTCGCCTCACCCGAAGCACTAAATTATTGGACACCCGTAAACTGGTACAACGGCGGCATGGAACACACCACGCTGCATCTATTGTATTCACGCTTTTGGCACAAGTTCCTCTTTGATATCGGCGTGGTACCTACTGCTGAGCCTTATGCCAAGCGCACTTCTCACGGGATGATTCTGGGCGAAAACAATGAAAAAATGTCCAAGTCGCGCGGTAACGTGGTCAACCCAGATGACATCATTGCGCAATATGGCGCCGATACCATGCGACTATACGAGATGTTTATTGGCGACTTCGAAAAACCTGCGCCGTGGAATCCGCAGTCCATCAAAGGATGTTACCGTTTTGTCGAACGCCTCTGGGCTTTGCAAGATATGCTGATTGAAGACGAAACGATTCGTCCAAATCTCTTGGACCTTTTTCACAAGACCATCAAAAAAGTCGGCGAAGACATTTTGAATTTAAAGAACAACACGGCAATCGCCGCAATGATGAGCCTCTTGAACAGTATCTATGAGCAAGGTGACGTGACACGTGCCGAACTCCGTCTGTTCCTGCTTTTGGTAAATCCTTTTGCTCCGCATGTTTCGGAAGAACTGTGGGAAAAGCTTACCATGGGGGAAGGCTTTGCCTGCGAACAAGCTTGGCCTCACTATGACCCCGAATTATGCAAGGATGCGACTGTGGAGATTGCGGTTCAAGTTAATGGCAAAATCCGCGCCCGCCTCGACATAGATGCCGAAGCTGAAGAAGCTGCCGTACTAGAGCTTGTACATCAAGACGAAAACATCAAAGCCGCACTAGAGGGTAAAACCTTGATCAAATCGCTCTACGTCAAAGGGCGTTTGGTCAATCTCGTTGTGAAGTAAATCTTAGCTGCTACGTTTAGGACTTAGTCCTAAACGCAGAGGTATATCGCCTCAGCTTGCGAGGTGCTACACTTAGGAAATGAAGAGAAAGTTTCGCTTGGAAAAGAGGTAAGAGATGAAATACGAAGTTCCAGAAGAAAAAATCATGTGGAAAGACAGAAAAAGACATCTAGGTTTACCACTTTCTTTCACACGCTACCAGCTCACTGCCACACGTTTGACTACGAGCGTCGGCTTGTTTACGACGCATATTGAAGAAACACTTCTTTATCGTATTTTAGACACAAACCTAAAACGCAATTTATGGCAAAAACTTTTCGGCGTCGGCACCGTCACAATCTTCGCCGGCGACCGTTCTGGTTCCACCCTTGTTCTGAAAAACGTCAAAAACTCTGAAAAAGTTCGCCGCCTTCTGGGTGAACTGGTCGAACTCGAACGCGATGCCAAACGCATCTCCGCCCGCGAAGTCTACGGTTCAGGCTTCGGCGACTCTGGCGTTGATTTAGACGGCGACGGAATTCCCGATCATCTGCAGTAACGCGGTGACGAAACCTTAATTCATTCTCAAATTAAACTGAGCTTAATTGTTCGCGTTCTAATTCCGTCAGATGCGAATCAATAGCCATGCGTTTTATTAAGTCCTTGGCTAAGCGCTCCAATTCTCCGCCCTCGCTGTAGTCAGCTTCCATGAGGTAGTTGACACGGTTTTGGGCGAGCAATTGTTTGACTTGCTTGTAGCTTTCTTTAGTGTAAATAGCTATGGAGGTGCCGCCATATTCTTTGACCAGTTTCATGACAGGTACATCCGTTAAGCCATCACCAAAAAAGGCCATGTTAGAAAACGGAATGCGCCTATTTTCTTCCGGAGTGTAGGAATTGAGCGAGCGGTGGTCGGAGACATCAAGGACACCTTTGTTGATTCGAAAGAGATACTGGGTTTTGCCAGTATAATTAACAGTTAATAGTGGCCAATCTGGTGCGCCATAGCGATCGTAGTGGAATTCTGAGGCGAAAATTTCCTTGAAGTTTGAAGCGATTTTCGAACCTTCGATGATTTCGCGCAGACCCGCGGAGATGATGTAATGCTCGACATCCACACCTTGTCTACTTCCGTAGTTACTGATGCGTTTGAACCAAGATTCTACTCCGGGAAAGAATTCAATCGCGTGGCCCAAAGCACAGATTTCGTCTCGGGTGAAACGAAGCTCTTTGCTCGACGCACGCATTTTTTTAATCATTAGGTACATGTACGCCAGGATGGTGTCCATTTTATCGTGGCTGGACATGGCGTTTGCTTCCGCCCAGAACTCTTTTGGTGTGATACCAAGTTGCGGCAAAAACGTATATTCCTGCATGTCCTTCGTACTCAGCGTCTTGTCAAAGTCATAGAGAAATGCCACCGTTGGTTTTTGCGGGTGCTCTACTTTATTAGGGAATTTATAAGCTTTTGTGCTTTTGTCTACTTTATTAGTCATTGTTTAGTCCTCTACTTTTTCGCGGGCGCTTAGGACGCAAAACACCTGCATCCCCTCACCCCGCCCCATACCTGTTAGACCTTCGCCAGTTGTGGCCGTTAGTCCGATGCTACTCAGTGGCAGCTTTAATGTTTTGGACAAAGATTCTTTAAGAATCGGAATGTGTTTTTCAAGTTTAGGTTTGAGGGCTTCAATGCTGACGGAGAGGTGGGTGAGTTCGATTTTGCCAAGATATTGCAGAGCCTCTGCTAAATACGCACGGCTATCTGTCACCCCTGCGACACACATCTCATCCGAACGTCGCCCTAAAATATTCACACCCGTTAAGCCCGAAATGGCGTTGGTCAGCGCGTGATATAGCACGTCACCATCGCTGTTCGCCTCAATCCTGAACTCAGTCGGTACAAGCACACCGGCAAGTATGAGCGGCTGCCCACCTTCGTTTGTATAGCGATGGCTATCTTGCCCAATTGCTGTACGGTAAATATAGTGCATCGATCTTGTCCTTTCTGCTAATAATTTTAGCCAAACGCCTACTTGCCATGCGCCTCTACAAATTTATAAACAGCTGCTTCCATCTGCTCTGAAACGCCAAAATATTCTTCCTCCTGCTCACTATCATGAAACAGGTAGAATGCAGGCCAGCCGAGAGGTTTGAACTGTTCTAGATATTTGTCATCAGAACTTTGTTTGGCTAGAACAACCACTACATTGGGGTTTTGTTCCGCCAATCGTTCGAGGTAAGCGACTGCCATGCTAGTAATTGCGTGCTCATATTGCACCAGGCAAAACACCACCGGCCCCTCAATCTGACCCATGAACTTCTCCAGTTCGTTGATTTCTCTGTAAATAATTCCAGAACCGAGTTCAGGAACTTCTTCCAAGCGAATCCAGGCCACCGAAGCATCATAATTATCTTTCAGTTGCGCGGGGTCAATAGCGCTATTTGTGTTTTCGGTTACCTTCGGCGCACAAGCAGTGACAGCAAATAATAAGAGCAGAAAGCTCAACGCGAGAGAGAGTAGTCTTCTTGCTTTCCGATACTTCTTCATTGGCTTGAACGGAGTTGGGATAAGTGCTCCATACTCATCCAAATTTTGAGTGCTGCTTCTCCTAGGACGAGGCCTAGCATTTGTTCGATTTTCCCTTCATCGACAAGTTGGGCAAGGCTGGGATCCAGGGGGATTTCGGCGAGTAGTGGGATGTTCATGTCTTGGGCTGCGGTGGCGGTGTTGGTTTTGCCAAAAATATAATGTTTATCGCTACAGCTGGGACAGACGAAGTAGGACATGTTTTCTATCAATCCAAGTAATGGAACGGACATCGTATCAGCCATGCGCTTGGCTTTTTTGACGATGAGCGTGACGAGATCTTGCGGGGTGGAAACCATGACGAGCCCATCAAGCGGGAGCGACTGGTACACCGTTAGGGGGACATCGCCAGTTCCAGGTGGCATGTCGACAAGCAAAACATCGAGACTTTCCCATAGCACTTCTTGGTAAAACTGCTTGACCACGGAAGCAATGACGGGACCTCGCCAAACAACAGGGGCTGTCGGATCATCGAGTAAGACGTTGATGGACATAATCTGAATCCCGGTCTCCGTTCTGACAGGTAACATCAGTCGGTCATGGATTGCGTCCGCCATTTTATCTTGCACTCCAAAGGCTTGAGGGATGGATGGACCGGTCACATCTGCATCGAGAATACCGACTTTGAGGCCAATGCGCTGGAGTTGGACAGCCAGGATTGAGGTGACGATGGATTTTCCGACGCCGCCCTTGCCGCTCGCAATCGCAAGCACATGCTTGATTTGAGCGCCTGATGCAGGTGGTAATTTTTCGAAGACATCTTGCTGGTGTCTAATGTTTTCGTTGGTTTGGTTAGGGGTATCTTGGTTTGGGGCATTTGAGGCGCGGTTCTGTCCAGGGGTATTTGATACAGAGGAGCAGCCTCCATCATTTGAAGCGGATGGGCAACCGCCGCGGCTTGCACAGGAATTACAATCGGTCATAATAGTTCTTCTTTCTATGATTAATAAAATCTTGTTTCTATGGTCTATAGAATCTGGGATTCTAATTTGTACTCATTTTGATATTGTACCCTATCTGTTCGAACTGTGTTTAGGATTTATGCTAAATGAGTCGCAAATTTGGTTAGGGTGTCAGGTTCCACAGCCCGGTGAATCCTGGCGCCGTGCCAAAAATGACGGCGCATCAAACGCGAGATGCAGCTCTTCCGACCGTTGCTTGATGCCGCGTAATAATTGTCCATCCCTGGGCAAATTTGGCCAAAAATGACGGCGCATCAAACGCGAGATGCAGCTCTTCCGACCGTCGCTAGATGCCGCGTAACAATTGTCCATCCCCGGGCCAATTTGGCCAAAAATGACGGCGCATCAAACGCGAGATGCAGCTCAGGCGACCGTCGCTTGATGCCGCGTAATAATTGTCCACCCCCGGGCCAATTTGGCCAAAAATGTCGGCGCATCAAACATGAGATGGGGGTGGGGACAAAAAGTTGGACAGTTTTATGCAGTATAGCCTAAGGCTAAACGATATTCAACAGGACTTTGGTAGCCTAGCGTCTTCTTG
>CAZNNL010000045.1:0-14994 GCA_964574395.1 uncultured Oscillospiraceae bacterium
GACAACCTATGCCGGCAAGGTCTTCCTGATCGACACCAAGATCATGCCCTTCTTCCAGAACATGCCGATCGATGCGATCGAACCCTCAACGATCCGTCGCTGGCAGAATGCTCTGATGGAGGATAAGAACGATTATTCACCGACTTATCTCAAGACGATCCATAACCAGATCACCGCAATCCTCAACTTCGCGGTCAAGTACTATAAGCTGCCCAATAACCCGGCGCGGATCTGCGGCAGCATGGGACGCAAGAATGCTTCGGCTATGCAGTTCTGGACGCTGGATGAATTCAACCGCTTCCTGCCTCATATTACTCACAAACCGACGTCAAAGATGATGTTCGAGCTGCTCTTTTGGACCGGTGTCCGTTCCGGTGAGCTGCTGGCGCTGACAGCCAATGATTTTGATTTCCAGGCCAAAACCTTGTCGATCAACAAGAACTATGCCCGGCATGCCGGTACAGACCTGATCATGCTGCCGAAAACGCCCAGGAGCACCCGGGTCATCTCTTTACCTGTTTTTATCTGCGAGAACGTTCAGGCCTACATCAGCAGCCTCTACGACTATCAGCCGGATCAGCGTCTGTTTCCGGTCACAAAATCATTCTTACAACATGAAATGATCCGGGCATCAAGCAAGGCAGGACTCAAGCGCATCCGTGTCCATGATCTCAGACATTCACACGCTTCGATGCTGATTGAGGAGGGCTTCTCGGCTCTCCTCATCTCCGAGCGTCTGGGGCATGAGAACATCGAGACGACACTCCAGACTTACTCACATCTGTATCCCAACAAGCAGATCCAAGTCGCCAACCGGCTCGATCAGATGCGCCAAAATCCCCGTAAAAAAAGGTCAAGAGAACCTGAGCGTTAGTACGCTTTTAGTACGCTTTGACCCTTTTTAGAAAACAAACGTAGTATTCACAGTGGTTTCGAGGTTCGTCGCTATCACTCCCACTCAATCGTCGCGGGTGGCTTTGAGGTGATGTCGTAGACGATGCGGTTAATGTGCCCGACTTCGTTGACGATACGGTTGGAGGCGTGCTCTAGGACTTCGTAGGGAATGCGGGCCCAGTCGGCCGTCATGAAGTCGGTAGTAGTGACGCCGCGCAAAGCGAGTGTGTAGTCGTAGGTGCGAGTGTCGCCCATAACGCCAACGGAGCGCATATCGGTGAGGACAGCGAAGTATTGGTTGATGGAGCGGTCGAGGCCTGCTTTGGCGACTTCTTCGCGGAAGATGGCGTCAGCGTCTTGTAATAATGTGATTTTGTCGCGGGTGATGTCGCCGATGATGCGAACTGCGAGTCCGGGACCGGGGAAGGGCTGGCGCCATACCAGGTGGGCGGGGATGCCGAGTTCTTCGCCTGCGCGGCGGACTTCGTCTTTGAATAAATCGCGGAGGGGCTCGACTAAATCGGTGAAGCCGATGTCTTTGGGGAGGCCGCCAACGTTGTGATGGCTTTTGATGACAGCCGCATCGCCTACACCGCTCTCGATAACGTCGGGGTAGATGGTGCCTTGCACTAGGACATCAATGGAGCCAATGGCTTTGGCTTCTTCTTCGAAGACGCGGATGAATTCGCTGCCGATGATTTTGCGTTTTTCTTCTGGGTCGGTGACGCCGGCGAGCTTAGATAAAAAGCGGTCGGAGGCATCGACGCGTTTGAGGTTCATGTGGAAGGTTTTGCCAAACACTTCTTCGACTTCGAGGGCCTCGTTCTTGCGGAGCAAGCCGTGATCGACGAAAATGCAGTGCAGGTTGGAGCCGATTGCTTTGTGGACCAAGAGGGCGGCGACAGATGAGTCGACACCACCGGAAAAAGCACATAGAACTTTCCGTCCAGCAAGTTGTTCTTTCAGGCGAGCAATGCTTTGTTCAACGAATTGTGACATGGTCCAGTCACCTGAACATGCGCAAATTTTATATAAGAAGTTGTGGAGGATTTTTACGCCTTCTTCGGAGTGATTGACTTCTGGATGAAATTGAACGGCATATAGTTTCCGACTTGCGTCGTGCATCGCCGCAATGGGGCAGTCCGCTGTATGTGCGCTAACTTCAAAGCCGAAGGGGAGTTCGTGAATTTGATCGGTGTGGCTCATCCAGGTGATGCTGCTTGGCTTAACTTCGGAGAACAAGAGATTGGCGGGGTTGACCTCGAGTGGCACTCTGCCATATTCGCGCTTTTCAGCTGGACTGACTTTCCCGCCTAAGAGGAAGGCCATCAGCTGGGCTCCGTAGCAAATGCCAAGTACAGGGATGCCAAGCTCAAATAGAGTTGGATTACAGAGAAGAGCATTAGCTTCGTACACGCTGTTGGGGCCGCCTGTTAGAATAATTCCTTTATAGCCAGCCCCTTTTATTTCAGCGAGGGAGCTGCGATAGGATTTGATTTCGCAGAAAACGTTTAGGTCGCGTACACGACGTGCGATTAATTGATTATACTGTCCGCCAAAATCAAGAATTAATATTTTTTCGTGTTGCATGCTAATCTCCTTAAAACACTTTGCCCGAAGAACTAATTACATTATGTTTAGTCTAATAATTTGGCAATATCGCCCATTTCACGTTCGAAACTCACGCCACGCATCTCGTAATCTGGTTGCATCTGTGTGGTACGCATGGCATTACGAACGATGCCATCTGCGAATTGCACAGCGTAGTACAGATCTTTTCCTGCATAAATAGCTGCGGTCAAGCAACTTGCATACAAGTCTCCGGTTCCGTGCAAGTGGAAGGGGAGTAGCTCGCCCGTTTGGACTTCGATGCCAAATTCTTGTCCGGCGATATAGTTTTTAATGTGGTCTTTTCTAATAATACCTTTTAATACGACATGCTTGGCTCCGGTTTCTAAAAGTCCTTTGAGCAGGGCATGTACTTCGGCATCATCAGGATCTTGCCCTTGATATTTGCGGCCGGTTAAAATCGCTGCCTCGGTGAGATTTGGTGTGAGCAAATCTGCAGTATGTGTCAAGGTTCCCATGGCTTCACAAAGTTCCGGTGTGTAGGTGGTATAGATTTCTCCACCATCGCCCATGACGGGGTCAAGAATACGGAGGGCGTTAGGATAGGTGGCGTACAGCTCACGAATAAAATCAACTTGCTCGGCTGAACCTAGAAAACCACTATAGATGCCGTCTACCTCAACATTGATTTTCTTCCAGGCGTCTAAAAATCCGGGTAAACTGTCGGTGGTATCTAAAAAAGTAAAATCTTTATATTTTGTGTGTGATGAGAAAACAGCGGTGGGTATGGGGCAGACGTCGATTCCTGCCGCGGAGAGTACGGGCATTGCTATGCCAAGAGAGCAGTTACCATAACCGCAAATATCGTGGACCGCTGCAACGCGGGGGATGTAATAGGAAGTCCGTTCGTAGAGGCGGACGTTGCTTGCTTTTGCCAAAAATATGCACCTCAAATTCATAATTCTTGGCTTATACTAGCGTAGGACATGCTAAAAAACAAGAAAAATTACGCTAAAACAACCCAGTATTTTCTATTTAGGATTATAATGGCAAAAGACTACTACAGGCGGTGAATGGAATGGAAAGTTTAAGCTTGGAACGATTCCAAGAGGCGAAAAAGATTGTTGATCAAGTTGCGTATCGTACACGCTTGATTAGGAGCACCTATTTTTCTGACTTATACAATTGTGATGTGTACTTAAAACCAGAAAATATTCAGCTGACGGGTGCCTACAAAATTCGTGGCGCGTACTATCGTGTCAGTCAATTAACGGAAGAAGAACGCAAACATGGCTTGATTGCGGCTTCGGCTGGTAACCACGCACAGGGTGTCGCGCTTGCAGCTAAAATGCATGGCTTAAACGCGTATATTGTTATGCCTACAACTACTCCATTGATGAAAGTGAATAATACCAAGGATTACGGTGCCCAGGTTATCTTATATGGAGAAACCTATGACGATGCCTGTGAGCACGCGAAAGAGCTTGCTGAAGAACAGGGCTTTACTTTTATCCATCCTTTTGATGATTTAATCGTCGCCACCGGACAGGGGACGATGGCCTATGAAATACTTGAAGACGAGCCAGATATGGACATGATTCTGGTTCCGGTCGGTGGCGGTGGGCTTGCAACAGGCGTGTCCGTGTTGTCGCATCTTATTAAACCAGGCATTGAAGTAATTGGCGTAGAACCGGAAGGGGCTGCCTGTCTCAAGGCGTCACTTGCGGCAGGGGAGTCTGTAACTTTGCCTAATATCTCAACTATCGCGGATGGCGTGGCGGTCAAGCACATCGGTGACAAGATTTTCCCGTATCTGCAAGAAAATATTAACCAGGTTGTAGAAGTGCCTGACGAAGAATTAGTCGGTGTTTTTCTTGATATGCTAGAGCGCCACAAAATGCTTGTTGAAAATGCGGGCTTGTTGACTGTCGCAGCTTTGAAACATCTTGATATCAAACCAGGAACTAAAGTCTGCTGTATTTTATCTGGCGGAAATATGGACGTCATTACCATTGCATCTTTGGTGCAACATGGGTTGATTAATCGCGATCGTGTTTTTACTTTTTCTGTTTTGCTTCCTGACCGTCCGGGTGAACTTGAACACATAGCACATATTGTGGCAAAAGAACGCGGAAATATCATCCGCCTTGAACATAATCAATTTGTAAGCATCAACCGCAATGCAGCCGTAGAATTGAAGGTGACACTTGAAGCGTTCGGTACTGCACACAAGAAGCAAATTCTTGCTGCACTTGAAGCTGAGGGTTTTCATGCTGAGCAGATTGGCTCGAGTGTAGTGTATTGAGTGCCTGCATGTTACTTGTTCGCAATTTACTTCTCAGACCAGAAGAGTCAGAGACTAAACTGAGAAAGCTTTTAGCTAATCGTCTTGGCACACATGCTTTCACGTACTCCATTTTTCGGCGATCGATTGATGCCAGAAAAGAGACTGTTTCTCTCAATTATCATTGCTTGGTGACTCTGACTGATGTGTCGCTAGAAGACATGTTGACGCAACGTAAAGACGTCGTTAAATACATAGAAAAAGATTACCAATATAGCTCGTGTAAAGTAGATGCTACGGTATTTCAGCGTCCTGTAGTTGTTGGTTTTGGACCGGCGGGACTATTTGCTGCTTACCTCTTAGCGCGTGTTGGCTTGAAGCCACTTGTCTTGGAGCGCGGCGAATCCATAGACGAGAGATCCGAATCAGTCGAACGCTTCTGGTCAGAGGCAATGCTTAACACGGAGTCTAATGTTCAATTTGGCGAAGGTGGGGCTGGCGCGTTTTCAGATGGAAAACTGACCTCGCGTTCTAAAGACCTTAGACAAACGGAAGTGCTGAATATCTTTGTTGAAAACGGTGCCAACCCTAATATTCTCTATCAGACGAAAGCGCATGTTGGAACAGACAAATTAAAGCCTATTGTTAAGCAGATGCGAGAACAAATCATTGCCTGGGGTGGGGAAGTACGTTTCAACGCACGTGTTGACGAAATTGTGCTTGATCAAGACAGGAATGTAAAAGCTGTCAGAGTTAATGACGAAGCAATCGCTTGCCAAAGTGTTGTTTTTGCCATTGGACATAGTGCCAGAGATAGTAGTCGTATGCTTCTGAGGCTCGGTGTACAAGCTGAAGCAAAAGCTTTCGCCGTTGGATTTCGCATAGAGCATCCTCAAACGCAGATTGACTTGAGCCAGTATGGTGCGTGGGCGGGGCATCATAGTCTTGGTGCAGCGACCTATAATTTGACCAGCCAAGTCGAAGAACGTGGCGTTTATAGTTTTTGTATGTGTCCGGGCGGAAGGGTCATTGCTGCAGCCTCGGAAGAAGGCAGGCTTGTGGTAAACGGTATGAGTTATCAGGCGCGCGACCTGGAAAATGCCAATAGTGCCCTCTTGGTTACGGTGAAGCCTGGCATTGATTTTTCAGATAGCTGCGAAGGGGGCCTAGTTTTTCAGGAAGAGCTGGAAGAAAAAGCCTTTGCTTTGGGCGGGGGCGATTATACCGCGCCGGTGACAACAGTCGGACATTTTCTAGAACAAACGGAAGAACTGCGATTGGGCGACGTTTTGCCAACGTATGCACCCAAAACGCAACTGTGTGATTTGCGTACATTTTTCAGTCCTGCCATCACCGCTGCACTCCGCCATGGGCTAATGGACATGGGAAAAAAGCTTAACGGCTTCGCTCGCCCCGATGCACTACTTACAGCGGTAGAAAGTCGTTCATCTTCGCCCATCAGATTCTTACGCAATGCGGACAACTTGACCTCTCTCAACACCCCTGGGCTAATATTGTGTGGTGAAGGCTCAGGTTACGCCGGCGGCATCGTCAGTTCGGCTATTGACGGACTAAAAGCAGCAGAAAGTGTTTTAAAATTTGTTGATATGTAAGAGTTTTTTCTGGGTTTGTGTAATTTTGGTTTATCGAGCGTTTGGTTCTGGGCAAGTTTGCAAGCAAATGAGGTGGGGTGGCTCGGAAAACCTCCCCCGCCTGAAAAGTTGTCCACTTTGACCCCGATTTTGGGCAAGTTTGCAAGCAAATGAGGTGGGGTGGCTGGGAAAACCTCCCCCGCCTGAAAAGTTGTCCACTTTGACCCCGATTTTGGGCAAGTTTGCAAGTAAGTGAGTTGGGGTGGCTCGGAAAACCTCCCCCGCTTGAAAAGTTGTCCAATCAGAAAAACTCGGCTTGGTCTTTTGCGAGTTTTGCCATTAGTGTTATTCGCGCGACCAAACTACGTTATACTGTCTAAAAATCTTTGGAGCTACAGATGTCAAACAAAAATAAAATCGCCACCTTTATCAAACGAGAAAAGCATGACCTGATGTTTCTCTTGCTACTGCTTGTCAGTTTTATCGCTTACGGACTGATGAACCGCGATTGGGGCAACGCGCGCAATTTGATTATCGCATTAGACAATCAAATCCCACTGATTCCCGCGTCTGTCTTTGTCTATCATCTCTGGGCTCCGACATTGTTTTTGGTCCTACTTTATCTGTTTGTCCACGCACGCCGCGCTTACCGTGCAATGCTAGTCAGCATTTTTGTGGCCGCGATTCTTGCGTTTACGACGTTTTACTTCTTCACCAGCACGGTTGTTCGCCCCGAAATCAACCCAACAACGCTCGCTACGCAGATTTTACATTTGACTTATCAAATTGACGCACCCTTCGCGTGCTTTCCTTCGTATCACGTTTTGACCATTAGTATTGCTGCGTATTTTTTCCTAAAGTTTGGCAAAACCCCACCACAAAAACCACTCTTCCTAGTCTGGACAGGCCTGATTTGCCTATCTACTTTGCTGACCAAGCAACACGTCATTTTAGACCTTATAGGTGGACTAATTTACACCTATCCTTCAGTTATAATAGGGAGTAAGTTCGAAAAATACCTAGCAAGTCGATTAGCTCTTGACCAGCAATGACTTGCTAAGCATGTAAGCGGGGGCCAAAGATTGAAACAAGGGTTAAACATCATACACACTGCCGATTGGCACCTGTCGTCCGCTTTGAGTTCTACTAGCGCAGCAGTAAGTCGGGCCGTGAGGGCTGCTCAAGAACAGTTTCTGGCGCGTTTGCTTCGTTTTGCCAAAACAGAACAAGTACATATTATGCTTCTGGCCGGCGATATTTTTGATAGCCCTGAACCCGATGCATTTTGGCTGCAATTGTTGCAAGAGGTCTGTGCGGAATTGAAAAACACGCGTATTTTTATTGCGCCCGGCAACCATGATCCTTACCTTGAGGATGGTATTTGGGACAATCCTGGCTGGAGTTCTAATGTCCATGTGTTTAAGCCGGAAATGGAGCGCAAACAACTCAGTTTTGAGGGGTTTACTGTCACAATCGATGGCCAAGCCTTTAGTCGTTTTCTGTCACCGGAGCCTTTGTTTAAGCCGCTGCCGTTTGCCGATACCTTTGAAAACAATTATCGTATTTTGCTATTACACGGTGAGGTCAGTACGGATGGTACGCAGTCGCACTATAACCCCATTCAACTAACAGACCCACGTTACCAGGCCTATGACTATCTCGCGCTGGGACATGTTCATAAGGCGCAACAATTTTCACTCAATAATACTGGCAAAATCGCAGCCTACCCCGGCATCCCCCAAGCAAGAGGCTTTGACGAAAGCGGCAGACCACAACTGATGTTTGGACATATTAGCTTAGGGACAGATGGCAAACTCCAAGCCACCTGGCGCGAACACAGCCTTGCTACCATGCTTTTTATTGCTTTGCAGGTTGATGTATCGGGCTGCCAGAACGCCAACGATATTGTCGAAACCTGCTGGAAGGCAATGCAGGCCTATCCCCATCTCACTGCAGACGAAATGAAAAATGCCTGTTGGCGTATTGTCCTTGAAGGCGAAAGGAACTCTGACTTACCCATTGCACTTGACTATCTTTCTATGCAATTGGGCCACAAAGGAGCGTTCTATTTGCGTTTATACGACCATACTTACCCGGCTTTGCCAATCGAGGCGTTAAAGGAACAAGGCGGCTTCGCAGGTTTGATTTATAAAAATTATCAAAATGCTCTCAAGCGGGTAAAAAGCTCGAATGTTGGAGAGAAAAAGCAGCTCGAGAAGGCGCTCTATTACGCACTCCTGGCGCATGAAAATCAGCTTTCTGCCGATCATGTTGAGCGAAACCTGGATGCCTATCACGAATACTTGGCGGAGGTGCAGGGCGAATGAAAATACTTAAACTGCACATCAACGGCTTCGGTCGTTGGCTTGAACAAGAAATCACGTTAGAAGCAGGATTTAACTTAATTTATGGTCCCAATGAGGCTGGCAAAAGCACACTCCTTAATTTCCTTCTTGCCATGTTCTATGGCCTCGGTGACTTGCGCGGGAGCAACCTGAGTGATCGCCCACGCGAACGCTTTCAACCGTGGCAGGGAGGGGCTTATGGTGGGACGATTAGTTTTGCCATAGACAAAACCGTATATAAATTAGAACGCAACTTTGGAAAAACCAAAAGTTTGGACAAAGTAAAACTCTGGGATGAAGCGAATGGTGTAGAGATGCCACTTAAACCAGGGCTTGAGCCAGGAGAACAGCTTTTCAAAATGAGCCTGAGCGAATTTCGTAATAGCGTTTTTACGGGTCAAGCTGCGACACAAGTGGCTAATGAAAATGAAATGAAGCGGCGTCTTTCGGCAACTATGACGGGTAGCGAAGCGCTTATTTCGACGGGTGAAATGCAGAAAAAACTTGAAGATATAAAGGGTGATATTGGAGGTGAACGCCGTTCAGGTTCGCTGATTACCAAGTTGAGGCAAGCTGAACAGCGTCTTTTGGACGAGCAAGAAACAGCCTTAGCGAACCACCATAGTATTGTCGAACTTAGCAGTACCATCGCATCCCAGGAGCGAGTTGTGCAGGCGTCGAAAGCGGAACAGGCGCGCTACCGATTAAGTAAGGAACAGAGTCAAAAAAGTGCAGAAAACCGTAGCATTAAAGATGGTTTAGCCATACACGAAAAACTTGCATCGATAAGTAATCAAATCGAGGCAGCAAGTGAAGCTTTACAAGAGGGTGAAACAGCGCTAAATGAAGCGGATCTTGAGCACATCCGCACTTTAGTTTCTAGTTGGTCAAGTGTTGAGAGTAGTTTGGAGACTGCCAAAAAACTAAACGCAGAAAACAAACAAAACGTGCTTACGCTTGAAAACGGCGGCAAGACCGTGCTGCGGTCCCAGTCGCTGGCTCAAATCCAAGAGAAAAAACTAGCTTTAGAAAAAGAAGAACAAGCCTACCAAGAGGCTGTGCGCCAAGCCGAGCAAGCGTTTTCGGAAAGAAAGCATCACGAAGAGCAAGCTATTGCCAAGGCTGATCTTAATCTTGTCCGCTTACAAAGCGAACACAAAGATAAACTCAAAGAACTTGAAGCGGTGGAAGAACGCAAAAGCAAAATACAAAGACTGCAAGAAAACCATGACAGTAGTTTGAGTCGCTACACACAATTACAAGACCGACTTAAGGCGGCACAAAATTCCACGGCGCAGTTTCTGGAAGAGAAAGGTAAACAAGTTGCTGAGCGCGATAAACTGAAGGAAAGTAATCAAAAACTAGGGCGCTGGGAAGATGCTTGGGACGCGAATGAGAAGAAGGATAAAGTCGCGACTGCAAGCTTGGCTTTGGGTCTACTTTTAGTGCTTGTAGCCGTAATCGCTTTGGTTTTTGCTGCCAAAACTTGGCCATGGATAGTGCTAGTCCTTAGTGTTTTGGCTCTTGCGTTAGCACTTCGGCTTAAGGTAAAACTGGGAGCGGAAAGAAAGACTCTCGAACATGATCGTGAGACCATCAGGAAGAATAATGAGAGATTGCTACAAATAAATGTGGTTTTGGATCAGCACGAGAAGCAACTTGAGTGGTCGCAATCTAATGAAAACCAATTATTGTTAGATAGCCAAGACGTTATGACGGCACGACAAAAGGTAGAAGCAGAACTTGCTTCACTGAAGGTGCAGCCTCACGAGGATTTTGGCGATTCTTTGTCCATTCTTGAGATACAAGAGCAGTTCTCTGAACAAGAACTTGCGGCTACTCAAGCATTGGCAGAATTACGCGAGAATTTTGAAAAACTGGAATTCGTACTGCCTGATGCTCTGACAATTCAAAAGGCCAAACTTGAGAATGTAGCATATGCTTTGCGCCAAGAACTTGGACTCGAAGGAATTACGGATCCTCAAGAGTTGGAATCTTTGCTAGCTGCGGAAAATGAGAAATTAGGGCAAATAAATCACATCAAAGGAAGTATTGCTGAACTTGAAAAGCACGTAAACGATTATTCTGATCAGCGACTTCAGATACAGGATGATCTTAGGAAGCGGTCTTTTGCCAGAGTTAATAGCGAAGATATTAGACTTGCTAGAACAGACTTAGAAAATCTCCATGCACAATTTGAAGCCCTACGCTTGCTCGAGCAAGAGAACGAAAGACTGAGTGAGACACTTACGCATAAGTTGGGCAGCATGACGCAAGCCGAGGCGGTGCTAAAACTAGAAACGAATCGTGCGTGGTTACTAGACCGTGGACTGAGTGAGCAGATATTGACGGATGAGCAAAGAAGAGAAGTAGAAAGCGAACTTCGCTCGCTAGAGCTAAATATCGCGCAGTATCAAGAAAATCTGTGGCGCAATCAAGAGCAGTTAAAAGCACTCTTAAGCAAAACACGCATGCCCGCACAAATTGAACGTGAACTTGGCATGAATCAGTCTGCGATTGACGAGATTTTGGCTGAGGTGAAGAGTATTGAACAGGCCCAAACTTGGATTAAGGAAGCAGACCAAGAACAACGCCGTAGCTTTGGACCCGCGATTAACAGTAAGTTTTCTGAGATGCTTACAAGCCTCAGTGGAGAAGATGCTCCCAAACTCTTTTTAAGCAATGACTTTGATATTCATATTGAAGATACTGAAACAGGCATGACACGTGAACGTGATTATTACAGTGCTGGCAAAATTGACCAACTCCAACTAGCCCTCCGCCTCGCCATCATCGAAACCGTCTACATGCAGGACACGAAGCTCCCCTTAGTTTTCGATGACAGTTTCGTCCAATTTGACCACGAGCGCATGCAAAACGCCCTTGACTTTTTAATCCGTCTTGCCAATGAAGAAGGTCTCCAAATCATCTTTACCACCTGCCACCGCAGTGTACTTGACCATATCCAAGCCACAAATGCTGCAAAAGTTTTGACTTTGCCTGTTTGATCATTTGGTGGTTCTGGCGGTCTTGGCGTTGTGCCTCGCGAAACCTGGCGTCGTGCCAAATTAGTCGCAAATTTGGCACAGAGGAAACCGTGCAAAATTTGCAATCATTATTCACAAATAAGATAATAAAAATGTTCAGCTAAAAATGAACTGAATCACCATTATAAAGAACAGAAAACTTAAGAAACGGAAGCACAGCAAAACAACAAGCAAAGATAATTTAGGAGGCCAATAATGAAATGTTCAAATTGTGGTATGCCACACCCCGAGGGAAGACTTTATTGCACTAATTGCGGACACACATTGCAAAACCCCGAAGTTCCGGTAGAAGTCGCAGCATCAGCTGCATTTACTGATCTTGATGTGAGCCAAGATTCTACGCCTCAAGCCTACGGTCAAAACCCAACACAACAAGCTGCCAACTATCAAAACCCAGCCCCACTACCCGGTAACTACGGTCAAAATCCAGGTCCACAAGCGGGTGGATATTATGACTATGCTGCTGGAGCAGCAAAGCCACCTAGAACTCGTGGAACTAGTTCATTCATGGCATCGCTAAAAGATGGGAGTTTATGGTTTAAGATTGCACGTATCGCTATTTATGTGATGGGCGGATTAATCATCTTTTACTCCTTGTTTAATGCATTAATTGCTTACATGCCAATGGGACTGAAAGTACTTGTGGTTTTCGTTTCCTTAATCGCCTCAGCAGCAGCTGCCGTGGTGGCCATGACATTGGGCATGCTGTTTGTCGACAAAGTCGAAAATACTAGAAAGTTGACCAAGCAGAACGAAGAAATAATTGAGCTTTTGAAGAAATAAAGTATAAAAGAAAACACCAAAAATCTATAAAAGCGTACAGATTTTGCATGAGATAGAATTCACAACTCATCTCATGCATTATCTTTTGTGAACGATTCTTGCCTGATTAAATCAAGTTCGCAATATTGTTTACATTTACCCTCACTTTAGTGCTTTATCTTGCTATAATCCAAGCTTAATAATTGTCTCAAAGGGTGAGGGGTACAATATGCAAAGTGATCAGATTCAAATTCTGCTCGCCATGATTCTATACATGGCCATGATTGTTGGTGTCGGACTTTACTTTTATCGAAGAGCTAATCAAAGTTCCGAAAACTATTTTTTAGGCGGACGTAGTTTAGGTCCTTGGATTACAGCTATGAGCGCCGAAGCATCCGATATGTCAGGTTGGCTGCTAATGGGCTTGCCTGGAGTTGCATACTGGAGCGGCATTACCGATGCATTTTGGACAGCGATTGGCTTAGCTTTTGGTACGTATCTCAATTGGCTACTGGTTTCGAAGCGCCTGAGGTGTTATTCCGAAGTTGCAGGAAATGCGATTACTTTGCCAGAATTTTTCTCAAATCGTTTTAAAGAAAAAAAGCCCATCCTAATGATCGTCTCAGCAATCATCATCCTGGTCTTTTTTACCGTTTATGCTGCAAGTTGTTTCGTTACGGTCGGTAAACTGTTTAGTATTCTGTTCTCGATTACCTACTTTCAGGCTATGGTTCTAGGAGCTGTTTTCGTTGTAATCTATACCTTAATTGGTGGATTTTTGGCGGAAAGCGCCTCTGATTTCATCCAATCTATTGTGATGATTCTCGCGCTCGTTACTGTTTTGATAACCGGCATAAATGCTGCTGGTGGTGTAGAAGTCGTAATTGAAAATCTCAAAGCCTTTCCCGGTTTCTTAGATTTCTTTGGGATCGCTAGCCCTATCGTTGAAGATGGCGCGCAAGTCGTAGTGAATAGTACACCGCAATTCGCAGCAGAGGCAGCACCCTACGGAGCACAAACCATACTTTCCACTCTATCCTGGGGTTTAGGATACTTTGGTATGCCACAAGTACTCCTTAGATTCATGGCGATAAGGGATAAAAACGAACTGAAAAAATCGAGAAGAATAGCCACTGTTTGGGTAGTTATTTCATTGTTTGCGGCTGTAGCAATCGGCTTAATTGGCAGAGCACTTTACCCAGATGCACTCTTAACGGCAGCTCTTTCTGAAAGCGTCTTTATACATATGGCTACAAGTCTAATGCCAGCTCTATTAGCAGGTATTGTAATGGCTGGAATTTTATCAGCGACAATCAGTTCCTCAGATTCTTACTTATTGATTGCATCTTCAGCAGCGGCCAAAAACTTGTATCAAGGCCTATTCAATAAGGCAACAACCGACAAACAAGTGATGCGTGTTACGCGTGTGGTGCTCATTACGATAGCACTGATAGCTATGGTTATTGCTTTAGATGAAAATTCTGTAATCTTTGAAATCGTTTCTTTTGCTTGGGCTGGCTTTGGTGCTGCTTTTGGTCCTGTCATGCTGTTCTCGCTCTTTTACAGGAAACTTACGGAAGGTGCTGCGATAGCAGGTATGCTTTCTGGTGGTCTCATGGTTTTTGTTTGGAAGCTTCTGGTGCGTCCGTTGGGCGGCTTCGTGAATATTTACGAGCTCCTTCCTGCCTTCCTGTTTTCTTGCCTAGTCATCTTGCTCGTTTCAAGATTTTCGAAACAACCCACAGAAGATATCTTAGCGGACTTCGACCGTGCGAAAATAGAATCAAAGCAATCGTGATTGGAGATTAATTTGCGGCGCAAAGATAGAGAAATGTCAAAAGACTACGCTCTTGCAGTAATTGACCGAGCAGCATATGGAGTCCTATCAGTTGCGGGAGACGACAAAATTATATCCGTGCCGTTGTCCATCGTGAGGGAAGGGGACAAACTCTATTTCCACTCGGCAAAAGCAGGCGAAAAAGTAGCTACCCTAAAGAACGGTAGCGAAGTCACCATTGTATTTGTCGATCATGTTCAGGTACCACAGAACCTGACAAACGCAGATCTCGAGAAACACTTCGAAAATAACGGCAGCCCCTCAATCCTAGCTAAACAAATATTCACTACCGAGTTTTCTTCGGCAATTATCCGTGGTAGGGCGCATCTCGTAGAAGGCGATGAAATGCTGCACGGACTTAAGCTGATTTGTCAAAAGTACACACCCAGTTTTCTACAGTGGTTTGAAAAGGCCGCTAAAGCAAGCATGGATGTTGTTTCTGTATATCGTATCGATATTGAGGATATTACTGGCAAAAGCAAACAAGTCACCGCTTTGACACTAAATCCTTAACAGCCTTGCTTTTCTGTAACAGAAATCAGTATTTGATGTTGAAAATCATTTTAGAAACAAGAATCCGCTTGCTATATTCTAGCTAAGCGGATTGAATACGTACGCCCGACATGGGCAATTACTAGGCGGTGAAAGTCCGCTACACGCCTGA
>CAZNNL010000046.1:0-14699 GCA_964574395.1 uncultured Oscillospiraceae bacterium
TTGAGACGTGGTGAATTTGACAAGTGAGAATTTTCTGCGAAAATAATTGAGTTTGCAGAACCAAACGCGTTGAACGCGTATCGATAATAGAGGAAAGAAAAATGAAAGAAAAGAAAAACATGCGTACTCTGCCGGAGTTGCGCGAAGAATTAAATGCACTAGACAAGCGCGTATTGGCCGATGTGGCTTTGCGTCAAGAGTTGGCACGTGAAGTTTATTGGCAAAAACAAAGCCTAGCCAAGGACATCCTAGACCCCCAACAAGAAATGAACAAAATTATCAGTCTCAAAGAGGAAGTCGCACCTGAGCATCTTGCGGCAGCAAAGGCTGTACAAGAAACCATGATGCGCATGTCCCGCGAGGAACAGTATCGCTTAACCTTGGAGCAAGATTTAGTCTGGGAACCTGGTGAGACGATAGATTTAGCAACTGACAAGATGCCAGATTACCGCGTCGTGGCCGTCCAAGGCAATGCGCTGTCTTATGCTGGGGAAGCAGCCCAAGCGCTTTTCCCTGCTGCGAGCTTGATGCCCTCGAAAACCTTTGAGTCTGCTTGCCAATCGGTGGTGGAGGAGATGGTGGATGTTTGTGTTTTGCCATTAGAAAATTCAACCGCAGGAACGGTGGACGACGTCTATGCTTTATTGGAGAAACACAACCTTTATATTGTCGCCACTAGGGCCGTTGAGATACATCACTGTTTGGTGGGCCTGCCAGGAACAAGTCTGGGAGATTTGCGAACGGTTCTTTCGCATCCGCAAGCTTTGGCACAATGCTCTACTGTGATTAAAGGCATGGGTTGGAAAAGCGAAGATCTTTTGAACACGGCTTTCGCAGCTGAACGCGTTGCCATGATGAATGATAAGTCGGTGGCAGCTATTTCTTCCGAATCAGCCGCTTTGCAAAACGGTCTCGTAGTCATCAGCCGCGACATCAACAACGCAGTCAAAAACCAAACACGTTTTGTGGCGGTCGCTCGTAAGCCCGTGGTTTTGCCAGACGCAGACAAGCTAAGCCTAATCGTCAGACTCAGCCACCAAGCCGGTAGCCTAGCAAAAATGCTAGCCATGTTCTCCGACTTGGGCTTGAACTTAAGCAAAATTCAATCCTTACCCATCCCGGAAACACCCTGGGAATACTCTTTCTACGTCGATGTCGAAACTGGCAAAACCCCCGCCGCCATGCAAGCGCTCTACCAGTTAGCACAAGAACAATCGATGCTCAAATTTTTGGGTTGGTACAACGCGAAGTAGGTTTTGGGTAGTTGGGTTGGCGCGGTGGCGGCGATGAACCTTGGCGCCGTGCCAAAAATGCCGCACATTTGGCATGGAGGGGCGGTAAACCGTGGCGTCATGCCAAAAATGCCGCAAATATGGCACAGCAGCGCCGAAAATCCAGTGTTCGAGCCCAAAACGCCGCAAATTTGATATGGCATCCCGGAAAACTATGACGTCGTGTCAAATTAGTCGCTAATTTGTCACCCCTATTTTTAGACCCGCGAACAAACTACCAAAACTGTTCGCCAGGGGCGGACACTCTGAATATTTTTAGTTTTCTGAAACAATGAGATTACAAAAACGCGAGCTTTTCACTAGCAGCTGGAGCTGGCGACTGTTAAGCATTCTTAATTTTGTATTAATTTGTAAATCAGAATCTTCCCTTGACAGAAAAGTATAATAAGCTTAAATATATTCACAATGAGAGTCTTTTGTTGTTCAATATAAGGCAAATTTGTGTGTGCCAAACCCAAGTCCAAAACCAACACCAAGCGAACAACAACAACCAACTCACAAACCCACAAACCCGAATCCACCAACCCACAACTCCAACCCAAACCAAAAAGAGAAAGTAGGAGCAACGATGATAACAATTTCAAATGTGAGCAAATCATATAATCAGGAGACTTTAGCTGTAGACAATATCAGCTTAGAAGTGCGTGATGGCGAGATTTTTGGCTTCTTAGGGCCAAATGGAGCGGGCAAAACCACCACCCTCAAAATGATGACGGGCATTCTCGAACCCACCAGCGGCACCATCAACATCAATGGCTTCGACATCATCAAAGATCCATTGGAGGCGAAGTTTCAGTTTGGTTTCGTTTCAGATGACCCGAACGTTTTTTTACGCCTAAAAGGTGCTGAGTACCTAAAATTCTTGGCGGACATCTATCTTGTTCCTGGCAACCTAAGGCAGGAGCGCATCACGCGTTTAGCCAACGAATTCGAAATGGAGACCGCCTTGGGCGATAAAATCCAGAGTTACTCCCATGGTATGCGTCAGAAAATCGTCTTGATGGGGGCACTCCTGCACAATCCACCAGTCTGGATTCTTGACGAACCCATGACAGGTTTGGATCCCCAAGCCTCATTTATCCTTAAAAACATGATGCGGCAACATGCTGATGCTGGCAAAACCGTCATCTTCTCCACCCACGTCCTGGAAGTTGCTGAGAAAGTTTGCGATCGTCTCGCGATTATCGACAAGGGAAAAATTCTTTTCTGCGGCACGATTGATGAACTCAGAGCACAACAAGGCGACAGTTCACTAGAATCCATTTTCCTAAAATTAGTCGGCGCTGAAACCAATTCAGCAGAGTACTCGATAGAAGGGAAGTGAGACCATGCCTAAGCGTATACTCCTATTAACAAAGCTGCTCATCAAAGGTGGCGATTTTTCCTTTGGTTCTGGTGGAGCCATTGGCAAGCGCCGCAAGAAACTGCAAAACAACAGTGGTATCGGTCGAAAAATCGGCATGACTATCCTGTACATTTTCCTAGCGCTCTACGTTGGTGGATTTAGCTTCTTTTTAGGCCGAAGCATGACCCTAGCCGCGGTCCAAATGAATAGTGCAGCTGGGATTCCGGAAATCATTGTGCCGGGGATTTGTATCAGTGCCGTGGTTTTTGGCTTTGTATATGTGGTGACAGCTTTTTATCACACGAATAACACTGAGATTCTTTTGAGTATGCCGTTTCGGCCTTCGGAAATTATTGCGGGGCGGTATTTGCAGGTCATGTCTTACGAGTATATGACTTTGGGTGGGTTCTTTTTGCCATTCTTAGTCGCATTTGGAATTTACTCAAACCAAGGCCCGCTTTTTTATATCGCGATGTTGCTGACACTGATTTTTTTACCATTCCTCGCGTTAGCCCTGATGACGATCCTGATTATGGTGCTGATGCGCTTTACGAAATTTTTCAAGAACAAGGATCGGTTCACGGTGATTTCGACGATTCTGATTATGCTTGTCGCGTTTGGGATTTCTTTTAGTTTCAATATGAGCATGAATCCGAATTTGAACAGCGGTGGTTTACCGACAATTTCGCAGGCGACGGTGGATAATGCTGGCAAAATCAATTTCCTGTTTTTAGGTGCCGATTTTGCCACGAAATGGCTCACCCAAAGTAACACGCTTAGCGGTTGGCTTTACGGTCTGCTCTTTATTGCCGCGACCGCAGCTTGGACTGCACTCTTGCTTTTTGTCGCATCAAAAGTGTATTTTAAAGGCGTCATGTCGGCGGGTTCCAGCACCTCGCGTCAGCAAAAACTCAACTCCCGCGAAGAAGCCGCCTTAGCCCGAAGTACAGGGCGTTTCAGAAATTTTGTCAACAAAGAATTCCGCATCCTCATGCGCACACCGGCCTTCTTTTCCAACAATGTTTTGATGTGCTTCTTGATGCCAATTCTTTTCCTGGTTCCTACGTATTTCGGCTTTACAAGGTCGGGGATGTCTATGGCGCAGCTCCGCGAATCAGTCGCGGGTTTGGCGAGCAATGAGCAGACTTTTGCCTCTGTAGGTGGGATAGTTCTCATCGTCACAGTTGGTCTAATTCTCTTTTTGTCTGGAACCAATGGGATCGCGGCAGGTGCAATCTCGCGCGAAGGCTCAGCGGCGTATCTGATGAAGATTTACCCCTATCCCTTTAGTAAGCAAATGCTGGCCAAATACCTAGTCGCCGTACTGTTCTCCCTCGTCACACCTGTTATCCTGGTGTCCGCTATCCAAATTGTGTTGAATCTTCCGATGAAATTATTTTTGCCATTATGCGTACTCATATTTCTATGTGTGCTCTTGGTGAACCTGCTGGGCCTGATGGCCGACATGGCGCTACCGAAGATTAATTGGGCGAATGAGCAACAAGCCGCTAAGCAGAATTACAACATGCTGATCGAAATGTTTGGCAGTCTGATTCTCGCGGGCGTTGCCATTGCGGCGATGCTACTTGCTGGTAGCCTTAGTGAAGGGAACTTTTATGTTATTTTCATCGTTGGCTGTCTTGCGCTGCTTCTTCAAGCTGCCATTTTGACGCTGATTATTGTTAAAATGTCAGCAAGGACATTAAGACTCATTACGGAATAATATTGGCAAAGGAGCACCCCCATGGATTACAAAAATTTTGACGAAAACGATGAAGATTTTGATGAAGACGACTTGTTTTTAGATGATACAGACGAACCCTTATCGGAGTTCTACTTATCCAAAGAAAATACTGCCCTTTTAGTAATTGACATACAAGAACGCCTGGTCCCTGCTATGGCGGGCGGCGAAGATGTTGTCAAGCAGGCTGGCATTATGCTTGAGGCGGCCAAGGTCTTGAACCTGCCTGTTATCGTGACTGAACAGTACCCTAAAGGCTTGGGCCCAACGGTTTCAGAACTGGAAAAGTTGCTAGCACCGGTTGAGGCCAAAAAAATCGAAAAAATATCCTACTCTGCACTCGTTCCTCAATTGATGGTTGAGTTGTATGAGCGCGATATTCAGTACGTACTTGTTTGTGGTATGGAGACACATGTTTGCGTTTGGCAAACTGTTCGCGATTTGATTAGAGATGATTTTGATGTGCAAGTTTTGGCTGATGTGGTTTGCTCAAGGCGCGAGCGCGATAAAGCTATTGCGCTAGAAGGCATGCGCTCCATGGGAGCCGTGATCACATCTAGCGAAACGGCTTTATTTGATTTGTTGGGAGAAGCGGGAACACCAGAATTTAAGGCGATTTCTCAACTCATTAAGTAATTACTTATAAACTAGTCGATTAGCTCCTCTGCTTCATCTATTGTGGGTGAGGTGGGGGAGCTTGGTTTTGCCAATAATCTTAGTGAACTTATACGTCGTGAAAACCAAATAGCGTATTCGGAAACCGCACCGATGAGAAAACCGCCGCCCTGGCTTGCTGTTGTGAGGACGTTGGCCATGAGGGAGGGGAAGGCGCTACCTTCGAGCAGGCTGTAGTGAGCCGTTAAGACGCGTGACAAGAGGAGTCCGAGTAGGGTGAAAACGGAGAAGTAGGGCAGTCCAAGCCAGAAAGCCACTGCGAGTAGGAGGCTGGCGAGGGTGCTGACATGGTAGGCTTCGAGGCCACTAGCTTCGGGAAAAATCGCCGGTAGTAGTACCAAGTTGAAGGCATATCTCATGCCAACAAAGAGCAGACACAATAAAACCCCTTCTACGATACTGCGCAGCGGGCCTTTGCGTTCGATTCTGTTTTTAAGTTTGTTCACCACGGAGCTCCTTAGGTGTTATTTTGGCAATTTTACCCCAGCCCGCCCGAGAGCGTCAAAACTGTCCAAGTTAACAACAGCAGCGGAAGAAAGTGTTAGAATATAGAAAACTGTAAAGGTAGGTGAGTTGTGAGTCCGCAAGACATTGCATATTTGGCGCGCTATGGTTTTGCGTTGCTGATTTTTTTAATGGGTACACTCCTTGTAAAATCTTCGTTGATTGATTTTCAAGGCAGGATGATTGCCAACCTACGCCCGGTCAAGGGTTTCTTCCTGATGGCTATGGGTACAGCAACCGACAAACAGGTCAAGTCCTATCCGCTCTTTCACACGACAACTATTGGTAGTGCTAAGTCGAATGACATTAACATAAAGCAAAAAGGCATCGCCTATCGCCATGCCGTGATTTATCTATTTGACAGCCACTGGTATATCAGACCCTCACACATGACAGCCCCGGTTATGCTAAATGGTTTTATTATTAAAGAACCCATTCCTTTAGAAAACCAAGACGAAATAACCATTGGCGAACGCAAGTTTATTTTTGTCAGCGAACGCCTTGCCACTTACTCGGAAGGGCTTAGCTACATCGAAGATGCTGAAGACATGCAAGAGCCGCCCCATCAACTAAAGACAAGAACGGCGTGGTTCCTGACAAATCTATATATGATTGCGGGAACTTTGCTAAGTTTATACTTGATTCGCGGGTCTCTCGTAGGAAAACGCAAGGAAGTACTGATTGTTTTTGGTGGCTTCATTGTCGTGATGAATCTCTACTATTTGTTAATTCCGTTGATTCTCAAGTATGTGGACCGTGTGATTTTGTTGGCGACGACGCAGCTGGCTTTCTTGGGCTTGATGCTGCAGACACGGTTTTTGTATATTTCCTGGATTGAAGCAGATTTGACGCCAGAGATGCTGACACGCATTAGTTCTAGTTTTTTTAGTAACGCGTTTGCTTTGGCTTTGGGTGTGGTGGTTTTGCCAATCGTCATCTTCCTTTGTGCTAAAACCAATTTCATGGAATATTTGACGATTCTTTCAGGCATTGCGGTGCCGGTGATGTTGATTGTTCTTTTGATTTTTGGCAAAGGGAGCGACACCCATGGTGCGTCCTTGTGGCTTTACATCGGTGGACAATCGATTCAATTGACGGAGTTCGTGAAGATTGCGTATCTCATAGTGCTTGCAGCCTTCTTTAAAAATAGGCCGCCCTTGAAGATTCAGATTGCGTTTGCCGCATGGGCAGCAGTGGTGTTTTTCCTGGTCATGATGTTGCCGGATCTAGGTACGGCGATGGTGCTTTTGCCAACCACCTTAGTAGTATTCTTCGTCATGACTTCAGAATATATCAAGACGCTAGGTATTTTAGTTGGTGGGACAGCCATGGGTGCCTTGGCCTACACGATGTTCCCGTATGTTCAAAGACGGATTTCGGGTTGGACTTCGCTCTGGAGTGAAGTGAACGATCAGAACCGTCAAATCGTCTATGGCTTACAGGCGATTGCACGTGGCGGTGCTGTTGGCCGTGGACTGGGTAATGGCTCACCTGAAAGTATCGCGCAGTACATGGATGATATGGTTTTTGACGCACTCTGTGAGGAGTTGGGACTTATCACTGGTGTGATTATTTTGATTTTGTTTATAGTCATTTGGCTGAGAGCGACACGGATAACGATGCAAGTGCGCGATGGCTTTAGTTCTAGCCTGATTTTGGGCTTTGGTACAGCTTTCTTTGTGGAGGCGACCGTCGTTATTGCCGGTAATACGGGCCTCATCCCACTGACGGGTGCGACTTTGCCATTCGTAGCGGCAGGGGGTAGCTCACTATTGGCTAAGTTTATCATGCTTGGGATACTTCTGGGTATGGGTGCGCGCAGGGAAGGAGGAATAATTAAAAGTGAAACTCTTTCTACGTAATATAAAAATCATTTTGATTCTTTTTCTCGTTGTTTCTATCGCTTTGCTAGGTGGCCTTTTCTATCAGCAGCATCGCAGTGTGACGATACTTTTATCTTCAGCAGGTGAAAGTAAGAATGCCATGCGCTCGCGCTATGTCAACGCCGGACAAATTGTTTCTAAAGATGGTGTTCTTTTAGCCCACACGGTTGATGGCCAAAGAGCCTACGCAGATGATCCGACACTGGCGCGTGCGGTTTTGCACATCGTTGGAGATTACACGCACAATATGGCGAACACGGTTGAAAATATGTATCAAGGCACCCTGCTTGGGAGTGATCGCAATCTTTTCAAACAGCTATTCTATGATGCGATGGGCAAAGGGCTTGGCGGCGACAACATCCGCCTGACCATAAACAGCGACATGAGTCTTAAAGCCCTGGAACTACTTGGTGACCGTAAAGGTGCCATCGTTCTCGTGAACTATGCCACAGGTGAAATCTTAACCTCTGTTAGCACGCCCACCACGGATCCGATAAACGTCATCGATTTTGAAAACATCCCCGATACGGCACTTTTTAATCGTGCGTTAAATAGCACGTATTTCCCTGGGTCTACTTTAAAAGTGATGACTTCGGCAGCTTGGATGGAATCGGACGCCTACGATCCCAACCTTGTGGTCACGTGTCTCAGCCCCCACCCCCTCATTGAGCCTGACGGTGTACGCGAAAACAATGACTACACACATGGGGATGTGGACCACTACCATGCTTTTGCGACTTCTTGCAACTATTTTTTCGGAACAGTTGGTATCCGTATGGGTGACGAGTGGTTCATGCGCGAAGCCGAAAAGTTCGGCTTCAACAGTAGACTGCCGGTTGGACAACTGCAGTCCACGGCACCGTATATCGCGATGCCGCTAGATTCCGACGCACAACTTTCTTGGATGGCAATCGGCCAGCCCCAGGGCGAGAATGAATTGACTGCATCACCTCTTTACCTGGCGATGATGACAGGCGCAGTGGCCAACAACGGCTTGATGATGGAGCCCCAGATTGTTGCCAACAAACAAAACGTCATGGGCCAGGACTACGACATGCTAAAGCCGACAGACCTAAGACAAGTGATGGACGGGGCTACTTCCAAAGAGCTGCGCGCCATCATGGAACGCAATATTTCAGAAAATTATCCCGACATTACCGTGGATGGTTATCGTATTGGTGGCAAAACCGGCACCGCCGAAGTCGAAGGTCAAGAATACAACAACCGCCTCATCGTTGGTTACATCAACGATGTCGCTCACCCCTATGCTGCCTGCATCGTATTAGAAGATTCACCCTCCGCAGCCAGCGATTTACTTGGCCCGCTGTTTAGGGCTGCTTTGGAAACTGAACCATAATTAGCGCTGCCATTGCATAATTCAGGAGGCAATCCTATGGACAAGCAATTGAATATTTCAGATTTACCACTCAACACCGATGGCCTGCTTGCTTACGAAGCCATGATTCAAGAAGCCGCAGCGTACTTAAAAACGCTTGCTCCAGCCCCCGAATTCGGCTTGACTTTAGGCTCGGGTTTGACGGCGGTTTTGGACCAATTGGACGACGCACAAGAAATTCCCTATGCTTCAATTCCAGGTTTTCCCATATCAACTGCTCCAGGACATAAGTCCATTTTACTTTTGGCAAAACTAAGAGGACATACCATCGCTGTCCTCACCGGTAGATTCCACCATTACGAAGGCAAAACACCCTGGGAAGTCGCCTTCCCCGTTCGTGTCTTAGCCGCATGGGGCGTCAAAACCATGATCCTCACCAATGCAGCTGGCTCCGTCAATGCTGATTTTAAGCCCGTCTCCCTCATGCTCATTACTGACCACATCGCCTTATTAGCAGAGACTGCTCTGCGCGGTCCAAATCTTGATAGCTTTGGTGTGCGTTTTCCAGACCAAGGGCACGTCTATGACGAAGCGTATCAAGAGCTGCTTAGACGTTTTGCCAAAGAAAAAGGGATAGTGCTTCATGAAGGCGTATATTTCTATGCGCGTGGCCCCGTTTATGAGACCCCAGCAGAAATTCGCATGATTCGTATCTTGGGTGGTGATGCAGTCGGCATGTCCACCGTGGGAGAAGCGCAAGTTGCGACACACAGTGGTATGCGCGTTCTTGGGATCTGCTGCTTAAGTAATTGGGCTGCTGGGATGAAAGATGAAATCTTGAGTGCCGAAGAAGTGATTGCAGCAGGCCTAGAGGTGGGAGAGGAATTGGCGGAATTGTTGGCAGCGTTTTGCCAAGAACTTAGTGCATAGATTCTTCAACGTCTGCTATTTAGCCAGGCGGCAAAAGAACCAACAAGCGGTAGATGGAATTCCGACCAACGCATGGCTGCTCGAATTGCTAGATAGGAGCCGTAGATAATAGCAATCAGTGCTGGAAGGCGCAGTAGCAAACCTGCGAGGGTGCGTTTTAAGCTTGGCAAACGAAAGAAGAGGACGTAGCCTCCGAAGCCACCAATCAGGTCGGCTGCTAAATAAGCTACTCCGAGAAAGAAAAATAAAGCGGTAGCCTGTGCAGCGTGGAAGCGCACGAGTCCGCTATTTTTTTCATTGAAAAAGATAAAAAGTGGAATTATCCAAGCGATGTAGTAAAAAGAATACTGGCCTAGGCGACCACTTCCTAGCAAGAAGGTGCCGAAGTAAACAGCAGCGGCGAACCAATTTGCGCTGAGGTTGCGGAAGCTGGAATTGTGCGGGGGATAGGTTTTTTGTAGATTTTTGTTACTCATGGATGGCTTTCTTTTGCCGAAAAAATACTTAATCGGAGACTTTAATGCGTTTCCCTTTGTCTGAAATATTGTATTGATAAATAAAACCAAGAACGATGAAAACGATCGTTAGACCAGTCAAAACAAGGCTGACAGTAGCGTCGGGCGTTTCCTGAACATTGAGATAAGCGCCCGCTTCGGTTTTGAAAATGAGACTGTGGAGGCCATCGCTTAACATAAAAGCACCGTAAATGCTTGTGCCTGCGACGATAAATAGTCTAATAAATAAATAGGCGAGAACACCGCAAAGTATACCGCCGATGAGGATTGCCCAGATGGAATTCACGCCAAAAACCAGCATGCCGTAGTGGTACATGAGGAAGGCGCCGAGCGCAAAACCCGCCACCGCAAACGAAAACCTCAAACTCACCCAAAACAACAAAGCAATCGCTAGTATGCAAATGCCAATAATAATGTACGACAGGGTTCCTGTTATATCAGCACGATCAACAATCATCGTACCGAGGCTGTAGCCGCTTTGTGCTCCAAATGCAAAAAGCCACAGCCTGAACAACTTGTAACCCCAAATAATCAGCACCGCTCCAAGCGCAATACTCAGAAAAATAGGCACAAGCCCCGGCAAATTATTGAAGTACTCGACAATCATTTCGACATATTGATTGATTACGTCCATGGTTGTACCCCCTTGCATACTTCTCCATTGTAACGATTGGGGCGGGGTGGTTCAATCTTTTGATGGATTTTGTTTTGGGGCGGCTGCCGGCAGCTGACGATCTTAGACAAAATCGAACTTATTACTTACTTGCGTCATTGACTAATTAGGATTAGGCTAAAAGCATGAAAAGAAAATTACTAATTCCAGAATTCGACCGCCTAAACGATTCAGCTATTGACCAAAAACGACGTAAACGATTGATTTTCATTGTGACTCTTTTGTTTTCCGTATTCTTTATTGTTTTTGCCAATAGACTTCTTACACAGCGTTTGCCAGATTTTTCGAATACGCAAATGAATTTGGTGCGAGCCAAGGTCCTAAGCATTACAAAACAAGAGATAAAACCAAGCGAGTTCATCCATGAAGATGGATCGCAAAAAGGCCTTGAACACTTCAGGACACTTTTCGAAGCAGAAATTTTAGATGGTTCGATGAAAGGGAAGCGCGTTAGTGTGGTGCAAGATATTGTCTCATTGCAAGAAAACGTTGAACCGCAAATGCTGATAAAGGGCAATGAGACCGTTTTTATTGGTCAATCAACTCCCGGCGCTGCAACGGAATGGTCAGTTTTTGGATTTGAAAGAATAAGTAATTTGCTTATTCTGTTGGTGATATTTTCGGCTTTGCTCCTCTTATTTGGTCGTTTTAAAGGCCTAAACACTTTGTTGTCTCTGCTTATTACTTGCGCGGCTGTTTTCCTGGTCTTGATACCGGCTGTTCTATCGGGTCACAACCCATATCTTTGGACAAGTATCGTCTGTATTTTCATTATTTTGATGTCCCTTCTAATAATCAATGGGTTAAATGAAAAAACAATTACAGCTGGACTGGCATCCATTATGGGCATGGCTGTCGCATCCTTGCTGATGATAGTTATGAATGCATTCTTAAAAATGACTGGTTTTACTGGCGAGGAGGCGATGTATTTGAGTCGCATTAATCCTGGCGTAAGCTACGACATTAAAGCCATCATGTATTCTGCGATTATGCTAGGTGCAACAGGTGCAGTAATGGATGTTTCCATGGATATTGCTTCCTCGTTGCAGGAGTTGGCCCAAAGTCAAGGTAAGGACATTTCGTTTTCGGCTTTGATTAAAAGCGGAATCGAGATAGGTAAAGATTCTATTGGCACTATGGTAAATACCTTGATTTTAGCCTACGTTGGTGGCTCGTTTATTTCCCTGCTTTTGCTAATTTCCATCAACCTAAATAATCTTTTTATGCTGCTCAATAGTGAGGGCATGATTGCTGAGTTGCTTCAAATGTTAATCGGTGCGTTTAGCATGTTGTTTACGATTCCTTTTGCCACACTCATCGCAGCCATTCTTTATACAAAAAAATATCGTGTTTCTGAGCATATTATTGGCAAAAACAAGCCACACACCGAAGGTCTCTAATTAATCTAAAAGCTAAAGTTAAGTTGAATACAAAACTATTAAGAAAGTCTTAAGCCTGAGAGTTAGCGATTGACAACTAAAGTTAGCAATGCCAAACAAGCGATGGGTCGAGTTCTTTATATCGATTGCTAAGATTCGATTCGCATGAGCGCTCCATGTAAATTTTTACTCTTGTAAAGGAGGTCTAACTATGCTGCTTTCCATGCTTGAAGTAGGAGAAACAGCAGTCATCTCAAAGATTTCAGGTAATGACGAAATACGCCAACATCTTTCAGAGCTTGGTTTTGTTGTAGGTGAAAGCGTTACTGTCATGAATCGCTTGGGTGGCAATCTTATTGTTGCCGTAATGGAGGGACGTATTGCTTTGGCGGAAGACTTAGTAATGCGTATCCATGTCTAAAATGTTTAAACGAGTTAGAAATGAATTTGGAGGAAAAATGCAAACCTTAAACGATGTCAAGGCAGGTCAATACGCCTGCATAATAAAATTGCATGGTGATGGAGCAGTGCGAAGGCACATGATGGACTTAGGCCTTACCAAAGGAACCGAGGTGTATGTACGCAAGCTTGCTCCACTCGGAGATCCCATCGAATTGACCCTGCGTGACTACGAGTTGTCAATCAGGAAAGAAGATGCGCAAAAAATCGAGGTAGAGGTGAGTAGATGAACGTAAAGATAGCTTTAGCAGGAAATCCTAATAGTGGTAAAACCTCGCTATTCAATGAATTGACCGGAAGTGCTCAGTATGTTGGCAATTGGCCTGGAGTGACTGTGGAAAAGAAAGAGGGGACCTTAAAAAACAATAAAGCTGTAGTTTTGCAAGATTTGCCCGGCATCTATTCTCTTTCGCCATAATCGTGTGATGAAGGCAGCAGTTGTACGTGGCAGTGCGAGAGGCAGTGTTAGTTTATCGGATAAAATTGATCGTGTGCTTACGAATCGCATCTTGGCTTTGCCTATTTTTGCCATTGTTATGACTGCCGTTTACTATATTGCCGTAACGAGCATAGGAGCGCTGGTGACCGATTTTACCAACGATACGCTTTTTGGAGAGTGGATAATTCCAGGCGTGAAAGAAGCCTTTGAACTATGGAACGTTGCACCCTGGTTAGAAGGCCTGGTTGTTGATGGCATAATTGGCGGTGTCGGAGCGGTGCTTGGTTTTTTGCCACAAATGGTTATTTTGTTTTTGATGCTCTCTGTGCTTGAAGATGTAGGTTACATGTCGCGCGTCGCTTTTATCATGGATCGCGTTTTTAGAAAATTTGGTCTGTCAGGAAAGTCTTTTATCCCCATGTTGATTGGTTCAGGTTGTTCCGTCCCGGGTATCATGGCAAGTCGGACTATCGAAAAAGAACGTGACCGTCGCATGACGATTATGACAACTTCCTTCATCCCTTGTGGTGCGAAATTGCCTATTATTGCTCTATTAACGGGAACCATTTTTGGTGGCGCTTGGTGGGTTTCTCCTGCTGCGTATTTTATTGGAATAGTTGCGATTGTTGTCAGTGGCATTATGCTGAAGAAGACTAAACGTTTCAGTGGAGACCCTTCGCCATTTGTGATGGAGCTTCCTGCTTATCATCTGCCTGCTGCGAAAAATGTATTACGTAGCACGAAGGAGCGGGCTTGGTCATTCGTCAAAAGAGCAGGAACAGTTATCTTGTTGGCAAGTGTAGTCATCTGGTTCCTTAATGCATATGGAATCGTGGCTGGAAAGTTTACGCCTGTAGACGAACAAGACTTGTCAATCCTTGCGGCTATCGGACGCAGTATAGCATTCGTTTTTGTCCCCTTAGGCTTTGGCACTTGGCAAATGACAGTTGCAACCATCATGGGTCTTGTCGCAAAAGAAGAAGTTGTCGGCACAGTTGGTGTATTGTTCGGTATGTCTGGTGATGCCTTGGCACTCGTTGAAGAAGGCGCTTTTACCGAATTGGCTGGACTTGCAGGGCATATGACTGCACTTTCAGGCTTTTCGTTTTTGGTTTTCAATCTGCTATGCGCACCCTGTTTCGCTGCAATTGGTGCTATTAAACGCGAAATGTCCGATGCGCGTTGGAGTCTTTTTGCCATTGGCTATTTGACAGCCTTCGCTTATGTCAGCGCTTTGATGATTTACCAATTCGGCTTGTTGCTTGGTGGTGCTGGATTCACAATCTGGACAGCAGTGGCTTTTATCTGTTTAGTAACGATTTTGTACTTCTTGTTGCGTAAGAATCCTAATCAAAAGAGTGAAATGAAAAAGTTAGTCATGGCGAAAGCTGCGCAGAAGTGAGCTGCTTTGCGTTGGTGAGCGTGAGTATATAAAGTGGATCGAGGCTACCTAAGAGGGTAGCCCCGATTTTTTACGTACGCCCGACATGGGCAATTACTAGGCGGTGAAAGTCCGCTACACGCCTGA
>CAZNNL010000047.1:0-14024 GCA_964574395.1 uncultured Oscillospiraceae bacterium
AAGTTGCCCAGGAACCCACGCGAATTGGACAACTTTACAAGCGGGGGAGGTTTTTAAAGCTCCTCCACCTGTTTTGCTTGCAAAGTTGACCAGGGCAACAGATTTAGCCTCGAAATACTTACAACGAACCATAAAAGCAGAACGAAAAGTGTCCACCGTCAATCGAAAGGGACAGAATTTCGTGTTAGAATTAGGGAAGGCAAACTCAGCCTTTCTTTTCTTTTGCCAAAAGAAGGTTTGAGAAGTTATGCAGTTTATAGATTGAGAGGGAAAAACATGTCCGTACCGACATTAGAAATAAAGAACTTAAGTTGTAAAGTCGAACAGAAAACCATCCTTAAGGGCGTTGATTTAACACTCAAAGGTGGAGAAATACACGTAATCATGGGACCGAATGGCACAGGTAAATCTACCTTGGCATCTGTCCTGATGGGGCATCCCAGTTTTACCGTGACCGGTGGTGATGTTTACTTAAATGAGCAGAATTTGCTAAACATGTCTGTTGATGAGCGTGCTAGAGGGGGTTTATTCTTAGCGATGCAATATCCGGCAGAAATATCTGGTGTCACGAATGCAGAATTCTTACGCACTGCGGTTAATGCCAAGCTTGGACCTGAAGAGACCATGGGGCTTTTTCCTTTCCGTCGCGCCATGCGAGAAGCGGTTGAACAATTGGAAATGAATGAGAGCTTGCCGGAACGTTACCTCAACGAGGGTTTTTCGGGTGGTGAAAAGAAGCGTAATGAGATTTTACAGATGCTGATGTTGAAGCCGTCTTTTGCCATTCTTGACGAAATAGATTCTGGTTTGGATATTGATGCTCTACGTATTGTGGGACAGAATGTCACCCGTCTTGCTCACGAACAAGGCAAGAACATGGGCGTGCTCTTAATCACACACTATCAACGCCTACTTGATTATGTGAAGCCGGACTTTGTGCACGTGATGATGGCTGGTCGAATCGTCTATAGTGGTGGACCAGAATTAGCTTTGAAACTCGAACGCGATGGTTATGATTGGCTGCACCAAGAACTTGGTTTGCCAGAAAATGTTAGCGACAGTGCGTTGGAAGATGAAATTGAAGAAGCTGCCCTTACACCTGCGCAAGAGGAGACCGCTCTGAGTGGGTCGGCGCTCGACGCATCAGAGACAGAGAAGGAAATCTTCTCGGATGGCTTGGATATTCTAGTTTAGAGGCGGGACTTAGAGGCAGATATGAAAAAATTACAACAAATTTTGGAGGAATGGGAGTTACAATGCTCTGTCGGCATTAGCCTAAAGATGGGCGTGTCCGGCTATGACGCAACACTCCTTGCCTGTAGCGATGATAAGGGCTTGCTTCCTGTTCATCAGTTGGCGAACCTCAATGAAGTGAAACTGGCCAAAGATAACCTGATGCTAGTTGGTAAATTAGCGTATCGTAGATTGAGTGAAGGTACGAAACCAAGTGCTGAAGAACTAGAAGAACACCTGCGCCTTTTTACACAACCGAAAATTGAGATTAAGAATCCTAGGGCAGCTGAACTGCCGGTTGATGGCGTGTATGCGAAATCAATGTTGCAGGTAAAAACTGAGGCGAATATTGATGATCCGGTGGTGGTTTTGCTCAATAGCTCGCTTAAAGGAGAATTGCACTTAAATCTCAGCATTAAAAGGGGCGCGCGTGCCAAAGTCATAGTTTTCAGTCAGCTCGACGTGACTTCTGCTCAATGCATCAAGTTGGTGCAAGAGGCGAACAGCAGGCTTGAATTGATTTGGATTCCTCTCCAAACGACAGCCGAATCTTATCTAGCTTTGCATGCAAGTCTGGATCACGATGCTTCACTTGTCTTGCATCAGCCATGCCTAGACGAGAATGTACATTTCAGTAACATTATTGAACAACGCGGCGATCGCACACGCGTTTCTACATATGCTCCTGTTTTTGGTGAACGTGCGGATAAGAAACTTATTGAAACGAGCATCACTGATTTTGGCAAAAACAGCCACTCCCGCATCCATAACAAAGCAGTACTCGCCAACCACGCTGAAGCCAGCTTCTACGGAAGACAAATCATTGCTAACGGCGCGACAGACACAGACTCTTATCAAGAATCACGCTTCTTGGTATTAGATGATACGGTCAGAGCACACAGCAATCCTGTTATGGTCATTGATGATAATGAATTGGTCGCTGGCCATGCATCCTCTGTTGGAAGTTTGGACGAAGAACAACTCTTTTACTTATTAAGCAGGGGGCTCACACGTGCCACGGCTGAGCGCTTGATGGCACAAGCTTTCCTCAGGCCATCCATTGAGGAAATCAGTAACGAGGCCCTTACCGCCTATTTACTGGACAACCTTATAAAGAAAGTCGAGCTTACTTAATGTTCGAAGAAAATACAGTGATAAAAACTATTCATAACAGCATACCCTGTAAGATCAACATGAACGATCAGGACTTCGATTGTATTAAGTGCACCACGGGTTTACCTGATGCAGAAGTCGAAAAGTTCCGTGCTGCTTTTCCCATGCTTAATCGCGAAGTCAATGGGCACCCTTGGGTCTACTTTAATTCGGCGGCAACAGCGCTGAAACCAGAAGTCGTCTTAGAGGCGATGGACGATTACTACCGCAACTACGGTGTGAATGTGTTTAGAGGGGTAGATACTGTTTCGTATCGTGCCACCGAAGCGTTCGAAGCCGTACGCGAAAGCGTGGCGAACTTAATTGGTGCAAAGGATAAAAACGAAATCGTCTTTACCCGCGGCACTACTTCGGCGATTAATCTAGCCTGCAATGGCTATGTCGCACAGCACTTGAAACCCGATTCGGAAATTGTTATTTCCGTGGCTGAGCACCACGCCAACTATATTCCCTGGCAGCAGCTGGCCAAAAGAACTGGCACAAAACTTGTTTTTGTCGACCTCGATCAATGGGGTCGCGTAACCGAAGAAGCACTCCGAGCCGTGGTAAACGAACGCACCGCAGTTGTAGCACTGGCGCAAATATCCAACGTCATGGGTGCTCAAAATGACCTGCCTGCTTTAGCTAAAATCGTGCACCAGTACGGCAATGCGGTCTTTGTCGTTGATGGAGCTCAGGGCATCGTGCATGAGCAACCCACCGTGGCTGAATGGGATATTGATTTCTACGCCTTTTCTGGACACAAATTATATGGGCCTACAGGTGTAGGCGTTCTTTATGGCAAAACCGCGCTACTTGAAGCGATGCAGCCCATTGAGTTTGGCGGTGAAATGATTGACCAGGTTTCCTTGTATGACACCAGTTTTGCCAAACCGCCCTATCGTTTTGAAGCAGGTACGCCCATGATTGCAGAGGTCATTGGACTTGGACGTGCCATCGCATTAATTAATGAAATTGGTTATGAACCGATGCAACGCCAGGTCTGTTTCTTGGCAGCACGTCTACGAGATAAGTTGTTGGAACTACCCAATGTTACCATTTATAACCCAAATAATACTGCTTCCGGAATTGTTAGTTTCAACATAGAGGGCGTACATGCACATGATGCCGCGTCTGTTTTTGACCGAGCTGGAATCAGCCTCAGAGCGGGGCAACATTGCAATCAAGCCACCATGGATTGGCTGTGTCAGGCAGCGGTTTTGCGCGCTTCTTTAGCCTACTACAACACGGAAGAAGAAGTTGACTATTTTGTAGAAATCGCAAAGAAAGCGGGGGACTTTTTAGATGTCTTCTTTTGACCAGAGCCTTTTTAAAGAAATAATACAAGAACACTACAAAAATCCTTTGAACAAGGGATTAAAGCCTGATGCGGATTACGTCACCGTGCATTTTAGAAACCCATCCTGTGGCGATGACTTAACTGTTCAAGTTAAAGCAGAAGGTGAGCGCATTGTCGACATACGTCATCAAGGAACAGGCTGTGCTATTTGTTGTTCTTCCGCGTCGGTTATGAGCCAATTATTAAAGGCTAAGACTGTCGGACAGGCTTTTGCCATTATTAATGAATTTAAATTGATGGTCTCAGCAGAACCATTCAACGAAGAAATGTTAGATGAAGCCATCGCTTTTCAAGGCGTTGCGCAATTACCCCCACGTATTAAATGTGCCACGCTTGCTTGGCTGGCCTGTGAAGAGGGGTTGGAGAGTTACCATGAAAAAGAATGATGAAGTTAAACGGGTTGCCATAACCCCGGAGGCAGAAGCGAAAGAACAACGCGAACGCCAAGCACCGAAACAAGGCATTAGACCTAATCCGTTGGCACCACCAACAGCTTCCACTTCCGATAAAGTGAGTGAAGCTGAAATGACGGAAATGCTCGATCGTAGCTATCAGTATGGCTTTAGTGATGGCGATGTGGGAGTATTAAAGCTAGATAAAGGCATCAGCGCATCCGTGGTGCGCCAAATATCAGCCATCAAAAAAGAAGACTTATGGATGACCGACTTCAGACTCAAAGCCTATGAGAAGTTTGTCAGTATGCCCATGCCATCTTTTGGCCCGGATTTGTCGGACATCGATTTTGACGAGATATTCTACTACTTGAAGCCATCCGACCGCGCAGAATCAGACTGGGACATGGTCCCAGAGAAAATCAAAGATACCTTCGATAAACTTGGTCTGCAAGAAGCAGAACAGAAACACTTGGGCGGTATCGCAACCCAATATGAATCGGAAGTTGTCTACCACAAAATTAATAAAGAACTCTCCGATTTGGGTGTTATTTTCTTAGATACAGACAGCGGCTTGCGCGAGCATCCGGAATTGTTCAAAAAGTATTTTGGCAAATTAGTCCCTGTTGGTGACAACAAATTCGCAGCACTAAACAGTGCCGTGTGGTCTGGTGGTTCCTTTATTTATGTTCCACCGGGAGTCAAATTGACGCAGCCCTTGCAGTCCTATTTCCGCATCAATTCCGAATACATGGGGCAATTTGAAAGAACGCTCATCATCGTTGATGAAGGCGCGGACCTGCACTATGTGGAGGGTTGTACAGCTCCAACTTACAGCACGGACTCCCTACATGCGGCAATTGTTGAAATCTATGTAGAAAAAGGCGGACGTTGCCGCTACACGACCATCCAGAACTGGTCGGACAATGTTTACAACCTCGTTACCAAGCGTGCGACCTGTGCCGAAGGCGCATCCATGGAGTGGATTGACGGAAACCTCGGTTCAAAAATCACCATGAAATACCCCACCATCTACTTGCGTGGTGAAGGCGCTAAAGGAACCACGGTCTCAATCGCTGTCGCTGATAAAGGCCAGATTCAAGATGCCGGAACACGCATGCTACATCTAGCACCAAATACTTCTTCAACTATTATCTCCAAATCCATAGCAAGGAACGGCGGTAACGCGACTTATCGTGGCACAGTAGAACATCGCCCTCAAGCTTTTGGAGCGCGCACCAATGTTGAATGTGACACTTTAATCTTAGACGGTGAATCAAAGTCAGACACACTACCAACCAATCGTATCAATAACGGACGTAGCTTCTTCCAGCATGAAGCGACGGTTTCCAAAATCTCGGAAGAACAACTGTTCTACCTGATGAGCCGCGGCATTTCAGAGGAGCGCGCGACTGAAATGATTATCATGGGCTTTATCGAGCCATTTACTAGAGAATTACCAATGGAGTATGCCATAGAGCTTAATCAGCTCATGAAATTGGATATGTCTAACAGTGTAGGTTAAATCGCGGGGGTGGTTTTGCCAAAATAATGAAGTAATCAAACATAAGGGGGATATTATGTTAAGTAAAGAAAAGATTCAGGAAATTCTCGATGAGTTCGCATTCGATGGTGTAATTAAATACGTCGAATACCCGTACGGTGAAGGGCATATCAACGATACCATTTTAGTTGAGACCCGTAATGATGCTGGCAAAAATACACGCTACATCATACAAAAAATCAACAAAATTGTTTTCACAAAACCCGACGAAGTGATGGCCAACATCGCCTCCATAACTTCATTTCTGCGTGACAAAATCAAAGCAGAAGGTGGCGATCCCGATCGCGAGACCCTGAGCATCACCATGACTAAGCTTGGTGGTCTGTATTACGTCGATGAAGATGAAGAATACTGGCGTGGCTATCCGTTTATTGAGAACACTGTAACGCTGCAGCAAGCAGAAACACCTGATGACTTGCGGAATGCCGCACTTTCGTTTGGACGTTTTATGCTTTTGCTCCAAGACTACCCAGTTGAAGAATTGTACGAAACGATTCCCAACTTTCATAACACACGCCATCGCTTTGGCTACTTTAAGGAAGTCGTAGAACAGGATGCTGTGAATCGTGTGGCGACTTGCCCTGACGAAATAGCTTTTATTCTTGAACGTGAAGCCGATTGTTCTGTTTTAGTTGAAATGCAAGAGACTGGCAAGATTCCTGTCCGCGTTACTCATAATGATACGAAGCTGAATAACATTCTGCTTGATGCAGAAACAGGCAAAGGCCTTTGCATTATTGATCTGGATACCGTTATGCCAGGCGTAGCTGCCAACGATTTTGGTGATGCCATTCGTTTTGGTTGTTCGACTGCAGCAGAAGACGAAGCGGACCTGAGCAAAGTGCATTTCGACATCGCGCTTTATCGCGTCTATGCTGAGAGTTATCTTTCCATGGTCGCACCGATTTTTAACGCTGACGAAATTGCCTCACTGGCCTGGGGTGCTCGCTTACTCACCTTAGAACAAGCGATGCGTTTTTTAACCGATTACCTTGTGGGTGATGTTTATTTCAAAACCCATTATGATGATCACAATCTAGTCAGAGCGCGTAACCAAATCAAGTTGGTACAAGACATGGAAGCGCAGTGGGACGAGATGAAGGCGGCACTAGCCTAAAAACCCAGTCACTATCTCTCCATCAACCAAATCGCACTGCTGTAGGGCGGTAGTTTGCTGCCGCCTCCAAAGTCATGTTTTAGCCCTGTAAGCAGGTCTTGTGCCTGGCCACAGCCCGCATCAAAATGTGCCACATATTCTTGCTCAGTGGCATTTATCGCTACCAGAATGCGTTGGTCTTCGAACTGCCTTTGGAAGATAAATTGACCGTTGGTGAGGACGATCGTTTGAAAATCTCCGTAGCATAGTGCTTTGGCATTTTTTCTAATTTCTGCAAGTTTGGAAATATGTGTTGTTAAGTCGTTCCATTCGGGATGGTGAAGTTGGGGGCGGAGTTCAGTGTCGGCTTCGTGACCCTGTTGTTTTTTGCCAGCAATACCCCACTCGCTACCGTAATAAAGTGAAGGAATTCCAGGCATACCAAACATCAGTGTGTAAACCGCAGGAAGTTGCTGATGGTCTGAAAGTACGGAAGCAATGCGCGCGACATCGTGATTATCGACGAAATTCATGAGGTTAAGCCCGCGGTACAATGCCCAGGCCTCGTTACCGTTCTGACGTTGAATAGAGTGCGCAATCTCAAACATGTTCTTGCTGTTAAACGCCGAAAAGAGGCTTTTGTAACAGCCATAATTGGTCGCACTGTGCAGCATATGTTCGCTGACGATTTGACGATAATCGCCATGAATCATTTCACCCATCAGGAAGAAATCTTCGCGTTTATTTTGGCAAAACGACCTGAGCTGCGCCATAAAATCGCGATCCACCATGTAGGCCACATCCAAGCGCAGCCCGTCAATCTTAAACTCATCCATCCATTTTCCGACAGCCTCAAACAGATGATGGCGCAAATCATGGTTGTGTAAATTTAATTCCACCAGTTCTTCGTGGCCTTCCCAACCCTTGTACCAAAGTCCATCGTTGTAGCGATTGTTACCATCAAAATGGAGCTTGAACCAATCGCGGTAAGGCGAAGACTCGCGGTTTTTTAATACATCTTGAAAAGCCCAAAAACCACGCCCAACGTGATTAAAGACTCCATCGAGCATCACTTTAATACCAGCCTCGTGGAATTTTTCGATGAGTGTGATTAAGTCATTGTTGTCGCCCAAACGTGGGTCTAGTTTATTAAAATCGCGTGTATCGTAACCGTGGCGGTCTGAATCGAACAATGGATTAAAAAACACACAATCTACATGCAGTTTTTGGAGATGCGGAATCCAGTCTTGGAGCTTAATGAGCCTGTGCTCAAGCTGCTCGTCATTTTCAGCAGGTGCACCACAAAGACCTAAAGGATAAATCTGATAAAAAAGCGCTTCGTCAAACCACATAATAATACCTCCGCTATAGCCTAGTAAAAAGATAACATTAATCGGAGGTATTATCTAATTTTGTTGGTTGGTGGGGGGCGGACAGTCTCGAGCAAAACACCGTTTCTTCAACGCATTTCATCAAAGCAACAGAAATGTGGAGCATAAACATAAAAACGCAACACGGGGTAAGCGTGTTGCGTCAGAGTTGTGTCCCTATACGAAACTTAACAACTGTAAATTAACCTTTTACACCGCCTCCGGTGACACCCTGAATGATGCGTTCCGAAAGGAAGATGTAGAGTACAAAAGTAGGTAAGAAGACGATGATAACGGATGCGAACATGCCCGCCCAGTTACCCGTGTATTTCATGGAGTTGATCATGGAGTACAGACCGACCGCTACAGGCCTGACGTTATCAGAGCTTGCAAAGATTAAGGACATGAAGTACTCGTTCCAAATGTTGATGAAGTTAAAAATACTGACTGTTACGATTCCAGGTTGCGCGAGCGGCAACATGATCTGCCAGAATGTTTTGGTAGGCGAGCATCCGTCAACCGCAGCAGCTTCTTCAAACGAACGCGAGAGGTTAGAGAAGAAGGTGAGCAAGAAGATTACCGTATAGGGAATGTTAATGCCAACATATAAGATAATCATCAAGAGTCGAATGCTGAGCTCTTGTCTGAGGAAGCCCAAGGTTGTGACGACGCTAAATAATGGCAAAATCAACATAGCCACCGGAACCCCCATGGCTCCGACAAAACTACTTTGAATAGGTCTGTTACCAAAGAACTTAAAGCGCGACAAGACGTAAGCCGCTGGTGCACAGATGAGGATTAGCAGCGCTGTGCTGATGGAGGCGTAGCCGAGGGAGTTGGCGAAGATGGTGGAAACGTTTTGAGAGTTCCAGGCTTTGGTGTAGTTTTCGAAGTGGAGGCCTGTGGGGAATTGGAGGGTTTTGCCATTAAAAATATCTTTCGTTGTAGAAAGAGACGCGGCTAAGACCCAACCTAAAAGCACAAAAGTAAAGAGTACCCAAATCACCAGGATAATATAACCAGGCATCAAGCGCAGCTCTTTATGCCAATTAATGCGTCCAATTTTTGATTTATTCGTGTTCATTTTTTGTCCCCCTTACATTTCCAAGTTGTCCTCTTTGAGGACACGATTCGTGATAAAGAAGACGAGCACAACAATAACGGCGAGAATGACACCGATAGCGGCGCCAAGTCCGGCATTTCTGTCCGTAACGACGTTACCTGAGCCGAAGGTTTGCATATATAAATAGACAAGCGGTGTAATGGTCGACTTATCGGCCGTAACAGTCGAGAAGAGTTGTGACCAAACAAAGAAACCTACGCTAGTAATGCTCCACATAGTGATGTTGGTGCGTAAAACACCACGGCATAAGGGCCATGTAATATGCATAAACTGGCGTACCTGCCCCGCTCCGTCAATGGTCGATGCTTCAAAATAGTCGGCGGGAATCTTCTCGATACCACTCGAGAAAATCAGCATGTGATACCCAACCATGCCAAAGCAGTAGGCAATCAACATGGCAGTAAACTTGTAGTTTGGACTAGTCCAATTTATTTTAGCTAGCTCGGTAGCACCAATCGTTTCAAAGAAGGACTTTACAAGTCCAAAGCGTGGATTATAAACATATTGAATCCACATAGTAGCAAGCGCTACTGCACTGACGATGTTGGGCATATAGATAATTGCACGAAAGGCTTTTTTAAAGCGAATGCCACTATTAAGAATCACGGCAAAAAGCATACCCAGCGTCATGACAATCAAGCCACCTATAGCCCAAATTTTCAGGAGATTCATAAGGGCGGAACCAAAGATTTGGGTATTTAGCAAGGTCGTATAGTTAGAGAAGCCGACAAACTCCCAATCCGCAATAGCTCCCGTCATGTTCTCAACTTTAAATAGGCTCATGGCGAGTGTGCGAATAATGGGGTAAATAAAAATAGCGCAAAAGAATAGTACTGCCGGCGCCAAGAATAAGACAATCATTGATTTACTTTTTTTCAAACAAATGGCCCCCTTACGTCTGTATCATTCTAAGAATGTGATAATAGAAAAAGCGCCAGCGCAGCTGCGCTGACGCCATCTCGTCAAGTTATTAGTGTAATTTAGTTGCCTGCTGCATCCATAGCTGCGACGAAATCATCTGCAGTCATGCTGCCAGTCAGTAACTGGATAAAGTTGTCTTTGAGCGCTGGAGTGACGTTATTGTTGGATTCAGCTCCGCCTGCCCATGTGTAACGTGTGCTTAGGCTTTCTAAGACAGGTTTAACCTCTGCGAGTTGTGCTGGCCATTCGGTATTGGTAGAGTCGGCAGGTATGCCTAAAGTGCCTTGGGAGAGCTTTAAGTCCCACTCACCTTTAGTAAGGTAGGTAATCAGGTCGAAAGCTTCCTTAGAAACAGTTGATTTAGCGTTGATACCGAAAACTTGTGCACCAAAGTTGGAGGCTTCTACGCCATCTTTACCGCCATCGACTGCAGGATAGCTGAAGCAGCCCCATTTGTAATCGTCGCCAGTGATTTCTCTAACTTCGTTAGGCAACCATGAACCATTGAGATACATAGCTACTTCACCAAGTGCGAATTCGCCGTTTTGATTGCTGGGCCAAGCGGCGCCTGCATTAGCGGAAACATAACCTTTAGCTACGAGATCTGCGAAATCAGCAGCAGTCTTGGTTGCGATGTCGTTTTCAGACCATTTACCAGAGTTAACGAGGTCAACGACCCCAGCTTCACCGCCATAGCGGGCAAGGTGATAACCAACTAATGCTGTAGCATAAGCGTCATCAACGGTCAGAGGTACATAACCAGCTGTTTTGATTTTTTCGCAAGCATCGAGAAATTCTGCCCATGTTTTGGGAACGGCGGTAACGCCGGCTGCATCAAAAATTTCTTTGTTGTAGAACATGGCAAAAACGTTGGGTTGATAAGGAATGCTCATCAAACTTCCGCCAGCGGCTACACGACAGGCATCAAGCAATGCTGCGTTAGCAGTTGCTTCATAGCCATTGCCCTTAGCTAGTTCTTCTAGATCTAACAAGTAAGGTTTAAAGGTGTTATTTACACGGTCGATATCTTCATCAAATATGTCAATAACGGTGCCAGCGTCGAGTGCAGGTTGGAGACCTTCACGGATACCGGTACGGCCTTTAAATTCAACTGTTACAGGAATGCCAGTTTCAGCTGTAAATGCATCAATGGCTTCTTTAATGACTTGACCTTGGGGCTCTGTGGATTCCCACATGGACCAATAAACAACGGTGCCAGCAGCAGGTGCCTCGCCTTCAGCGGCAGGGGTTGTTTCAGCAGCAGCGGCTGTTGTTTCTGCAGCTTTTGTCGTTTCACCAGCGGCGGTCGTAGCAGCACCGCCACAGCTGACGAGTGTCATGACTGATGCAAGCAACGCAGCAATGACTAGGCTTAATTTTGACTTCTTCATTAAATATCCTCCACATAATTTAGATGTCTAGTTAATCTATAAGTTGTCAGAAAATTTGCCTTTTAGACTCACTTACTTAACTTGTTGTTAATTCTACATTAAATAGTTATTGAAACCTATATCATTTATACATAGAAAGTATTAAAAATCTTCACAAATTTGTGTTTATTGCATTATTTATGCGAAAAAGGTAGTACGTGATAGGGTTTTGCCAAGAGTATGCCAATGCCCTATAATTCTTGTCATGGAATCTGATTGATAAGGAGCCAAAACATGGGAACTTTAGCTGTTGTAGGTATTAACTGGGGTGATGAAGGAAAAGGCCGTATGGTTGACCTCGTCGCACAAGATTTTGATTACGTTGTGCGCTACCAAGGTGGTAATAATGCGGGTCATACTGTTATTAATGAGTACGGAAAATTTATTCTGAACCTTTTGCCATCGGGTGTTTTTAATGCCAATGTCATTAATATACTCGGAAATGGCATGGTGATTGATATCGAACACCTTGTCGAGGAGCGCCAACGCATGTTGGATGCGGGCTTTAATCTTGATCCTGCTCACTTGATGATTTCTGACCGGGCGATCATTTGTTTTCCTTTCCATCGCGCGCAAGACGAGCTTCAAGAAGTCTATTTGGGTGGAAAAAAGTTCGGCTCCACGAAACGCGGTATCGGCCCTGTTTATGGTGACAAATACCTGAAGAAGGGCATCCAAATTGGTGAGCTGCTCTACAATCCTGAACGTTTGAAAGAACGCCTTTTTGAGCTGGTCGACTGGAAGAATCTCACTTTGACCAATGTTTATGGCGGTGAGGCATTCGATAAAGAAGAGATGTGGCAATGGCTGGAGCGTTATGGCAAGGTCTTAAAGCCCTTTATCCGTGACACGGGTATTGTTCTACGTGAAGCCTATAAGACTGACAAAAAGATTATGTTCGAAGCCCAACTTGGCGCTCTCCGTGACATAGACTACGGAATCTACCCCTACACATCCTCATCGACGCCGTTAGCTGCCTACGCTCCTCTTGGCTGCGGAGCTCCCTCACTAAAAGTAGATAAAGTGCTTGGCATTATGAAAGCTTACTCTAGCTGTGTTGGCGAAGGTCCTTTCGTTGTAGAAATGTTTGGCGAAGAAGCGACACAACTACGCGAAGCCGGTGGAGAATTCGGCGCAGCGACTGGGCGCCCCAGACGCGTCGGTGGCTTTGATGTCGTTGCCTCTCGCTATGGCGTTGCCGTCCAAGGTGCAACAGAACTAGCGTTCACCAAGTTAGATATACTTTCCTCTTTAAAAGAAATACCTGTTTGCGTGTACTACGAAATCGACGGTCAGCGTGTGGATGATTTCCCTTTCCCAAGCGCTTTAGACTTGGCTAAACCGGTCATTGAATACTGGCCCGGTTGGAATACGGCTATCGATCACATACGAAAGTTTGAGGATTTGCCCCAAACAGCACAAGACTATGTGCTTAAAATCGAAGCATTGATGGATTGCCCCATTACCTATGTTTCAGTAGGACCTGACAGGGATGCGATTATTAGGCGATAGATAGTTGCTTTGACAGTTTTCTTTTAGCTTACAAAAATAGAGGTATTGACCTATGACCAATGCCCCTCCACAACATCTAAAGCCTGAAACTCTTCCACCCAGCCGGTTGGAGGATTCAGTACACGAGAGACGCCTGCTGGTACTGTTTATTTATGCGACGACTCTATTTACTTTAGCTTTTGCTTTTGATTCGCCTGCGGAGATTTGGCAGGGTATGACACGTATTATCCGCCACCCAAGCAATTTGCTTAGTGACTACATGGTGATTGGTGGAATTGGAGCGGCCTTGTTTAATGCAGCGTTGATGACGCTCTTGTCCGCAATCATGGTGAAGGTGAATCATATCCCCGTTTCAGGTGCAATTTTAGCCGCGAGCTTTACAGTGAGCGGCTTTTCGCTCTTTGGTAAAAATCTTTTTAATACGATTCCCATCACATTAGGTGTTCTACTGTACAGTAAATTTGTAAAGATTGAATTTAAACAGCAGATCTTGCTTGCGCTTTATGGCACTGCATTAGGTCCTTTAGTCAGCTATATAACGTTCGCATTTGGTTTACCATTCTGGCTAGGCGTATTGTACGGCTACGCGGTAGGGATCGTTTGTGGTTTTCTTTTGCCACCCCTCGCCGCTGCTTTTATCAGGTTCCATCAAGGGTTTAGCCTGTATAACGTAGGCTTCACGGCTGGTGTAATCGGTATGCTTGCCATTGGGGCATTAAGGTTTTTGGATTGGGAAATAACCAATCAGAATATTGTCTATCGCGGTAGTTCGAATATGCTTGCTCTATCCTTTTATGCAATATTTGTTGTGATGGTTGGCGCAGGTCTATTTCTTGATGGCAAAACCCTACATACCTACAAAGACCTCCTT
>CAZNNL010000048.1:0-13973 GCA_964574395.1 uncultured Oscillospiraceae bacterium
TTTCATTCGATGATTTGTGGGATTGAGGCGCGAATACGCAATCAGAATCGTGGAACCAGTAGAACTGTCCGCCCCACACGAACAGTTTCGGCGTTTTGTTCGCGACCCCAAAAAACGGGGTGCCAAATTAGTCGCAAATTTGACATGGAGGGCCTGTAAACCCCGTCGTCGTGCCAAATTAGTCGCAAATCTGGCATAAAGGGCCTGTAAACCCCGTCGTCATGCCAAATTAGTCGCAAATCTGGCATAAAGGGCCTGTAAACCCCGTCGTCGTGCCAAATGTCGCAAATTTGGCACGGAGGACTGTACAGTCCAGTTTCACGTTATAATAGACCTACAGAACAAGTAAGTAGGTGCATGATGAACTCCACACAACGCAGAATGGAAATTTTCCAAGCTCTCCAAAAAACAGGCAGTGTTACCGTATCTGAACTTGCAGAAACATTTAATGTTACATCCATGACTATCAGACGGGACTTGGCATTGTTTGAAAAGCAAGGTTTGGTAACCACAAATTACGGTGGCGCTACCCTCAACAAAGGCAGCAATATCGAACCAAGTTTTGTGCTGAAACAAACACAAATGTCTTTGGAGAAAAACAGAATTTGCGAAAAAGCCAGCGAACTCATACCCGATGGCTCATCCATCATCATCGACTGTGGCACGACGCCACTCTATCTCATGAATTATTTAATGGACAAAAAGGAACTCAGCATTATCACCAATTCTTGGCCTCTAATTAACTTCATTCCGAATAACAGTAAACACCGCATTCTCTTGGCACCCGGAGAGTATAGTGAAATCTCTGCTGGCGCAGTGAGTGCCCAAACCATTGTGTTCTTTGAAAACATTCAGGCTGACTTTGTGTTTATTAGTACGCAGGGCTTTGACCCTAGCCATGGTGCTACGGTTCCAACCAATGAAGACGCTGCCGTTAAAGCAGCACTTTTGAAAAGTGCTAAGCAAAAGATCTTACTGGCTGACAGTTCAAAATTTGGTCAACGCTACTTATTCAGACACGCAAGTCCGCACGACTTTGACCAAGTGGTCACAGATTCACACATTTCTGAGGCACAATTAGCAGAATTGGAGCGAAGTGAAATTCCCTACCTAATCGCAAAAGTATAGTCTTTTTATTAACACCTCACCAGGCAGCGCACTTAAGCTAAAACGCGCTATGCACTTGGTAATTGACACCCAAACTGTCTGCATATGTAAGCAAATCTGCCAATCTTTGTTCATCAAATTCAGGCAGTTCTTTTAGCGGATACTCCAAACCCAGCGCGCGATACTTTCCTTCGCCCAAACTGTGGTATTTCAAAATATCAACTTGTTGAACCACGGCACCTAAAGATGCGATAAAAGCGATACGCGCTCGCATATCCTCTACATCATCCGTATAGCCTGGAACCACAATAAATCTGACAATCATTGATTTGCCTTGCGCCGCAAGAAACTCAGCGTTGCGCAGTATTTGTTCATTTGGAACACCTGTTCCTCTCACATGACTTTTCGAATCGAATGCCTTGATGTCATATAAGAACAAATCCACATAATCCATCACCTGCTCAAATATTGAGCGTGGCAGTAGTCCCGCAGTATCAATGGTCACGTGTATCCCTTCACGCTTGAGCATGGGCAGAAGTTCCACCAAAAAAGCATGCTTCAGTAAAGGTTCACCGCCCGAAAAAGTCACCCCGCCACCAGACTTTTTATAAAAAACAAGGTCTTTAAGAATTTCATCAAAAAGCTCCACGCTCGACATTTCACTTGCGTTTACTTCGTAGGCGTCATAATAACAAGACGCGGCACATTCCATTAGATTCGTACATTTATCACGATCAATTTCTACACCTATTTCGGCAAAACGAATACTCCCCTCCTCTACAGCCACCTCCACACAGCGCCCACATTGTGTACAGCGCTCAGGATAGTGAAAGACTTGAGGTTCAGCAGGGATCAAATCTGGATTCGCACACCATAAACAGGCCAAATTACAGCCGCTCAAAAATACAGTCGTACGTAGACCAGGGCCATCTTTTGTAGAATAGCGCTGGATTTTAGAAACAATAGCAGTTGCAGGCATTTGCTTACTTTTAGAAACAATGGCAGTTGCAGGCATTTGCTCCAGATTCATCTTCTTACCAACTCTGTTCGGTACGTGCGATAATCGCGTCTTGTGCTTCCGGCATCAAGGTTGAGAATAATGCACAGTAACCGGCTACCCTGACCATCAATTCGGGATGGGATGAGGGGTCTTCTTTCGCTTCAATCAGCACTTTAGAATCGGCTACGTTGAATTGGTTATGGAAGATTTTCTTGTCCGGCATTGTTTCAATAAAGCTCACGAATTTTTCCAGGTTTTCTTCACCAGAGAGTGAGCCTTTGGAGAAACGCATGTTCAATAATTGACCACCGGCAATGCGGTCATTGGGTAATTTTGAAAGAGAGTTAATAACCGCGGTAGGGCCGTTGATGTCGGCACCTAGGCAAGGTGAAGCGCCTTCGTTCAGTGGTTTGCCTTTTAGGCGACCGTCTGGAGTTGCACCAACATCAAAGCCGTTGGGTACGTAGGAAGTGATGTTGGAGGTGGACATGGTATAGCCGCAGCCGATAGGTCCTTTGCCATAACGATCGGTATTGAATTCTGGCAAAAGTTCGAGATAGGACTCGTACACGTCTGCCACAATGTGATCCGCGTAATCATCGTCGTTGCCAAACTTGGGGGCTTTGCGGCAGAGCTGGCGGATTCTGGCACCTTCCAGTCCATCAAAGTTGCTGGCTAGAGCAGCTTTGAGTTCGTCCATAGTTAAAACTTGGTCTTCAAACACCAGTTTTTTGATGGCTGCAAGTGAGTCGCCGACAACAGAGGGACCGATGTTGGATTGGCTGACGTAGTCGTACATGGCGCCGCCGTTTTTGAGGGTTTTGCCACGCTCTAAACTACAATCAATAGTCGCCGAAGCAAATGCATCCGCATCGTGATATTTCAGTGATTGGTCGCAGACACGGTCACAGTCCACAGCAAGTTCGAAGTAGAATTTCAAGGCCTTTTTCCAGGCAGCCCATAGTGCGTCGTAATCGGCATAGTCGACTGCTGGACCATCGTTGCCATTCAGTGCGATAAGTTGTATACCGCTCTCCGGGTCGTAGCCGTTATTCATGACGAGTTCGAAAACTTTGCCAAAATTAATATAAGTCATACCGGTTGCGCGATGTCCCCATTTACCGGGAATAGCTGTTTCAACACAACCCATGGAAGCATAGTCTCTAGCAGTTTCGAGGTCTAAGTCCAGCGTCATCATGGCCGGAATGACAACCTCATCACAGAATAGTGAAGGCATACCGAAACCTTGGCTAATCAGTTTAGCTGAATCTTCGAGTAAAGAACGCGGGGTCTCTCTGCTAAAACGAACGCTCAGGTTCGGTTCAGGCAGTCTGCTTTGGTTCATTGCTTCCAGACAGAGGTAGCTCAAATCGTTGGTGCCTTCGCTGCCATCAGGCTTGGTGCCGCCCACAATCAAGTTGGAATAGAGTGGATAACCACCGCTGTATTGCGTGTGTCCCCAGGGTCTTACTTTATTGAGGGAGTTGGTCATGATGAAGAAATGGCTGATGATTTCGAGTGCTTTGTCTTTTGTGATTTTGCCAGCATTAAGATCAGCTACATAATAAGGATAAATATATTGGTCAAAACGTCCGAATGAAAATGAGTGCCCGTTGCTTTCAATCATCATCAATAAATGCGTCAAATACACGGCCTCAACAGCCTCATAGAAATCTCTCGCTCCACCTTCCATATATGTTTCACACATCTTGGCGATTGTTTCTAATTCGGCTTGGCGTTTCTTGTTCTTTTCAGACTGGGCAAGTTTCGTTGCAAGTTTGGCAAAACGTTTGACATAATTCAGAGCCCCGTTCATGGCAATCACAACCGCCTGATAAAAATCACGTTGTTCCTCGTCAATGTCCGTACGCTTCAGCGCTGCTTTGGCGATGTCACGTAAGCCGCCATAACCATGTTCTAAAACAAGCTCATGTTTAGGAATAATGTGTCCGTCACCAGACATGCTAATTCCACCACGGTGCAGGACATTTTGTGTTTCTGCTTGACGGTTTATTTCTGGTAAATTACGTAGGACTTCATCCTTGTGGGTAATACCAACCCAAGCAGATTCTAATTTACGCAAGCGCTCTTTTGTCTCTTCAGCAATAAGGAAATAGTCGCCAGAACGCTGTTCAAACTCGTCTAGTTCCTCAATCACCCAATCGTAAGAGTATTCAGGGAATACAGGTGCTGCGAAATTCTTGCTTGCCTGGTTGCCAAAAATTAGTGAATCTTCTTCGATGTAAATACTCATTTGGTCTAAAATATCGGCAAAAGCTTTAGCCCGTCTCACAACAATAGGATCCTTCGCATACTTCGCGTAAGCCTCGGTCACAATTTCTGCGCGTTCAGGACAAATTGTAGGTTCACGGTGGTTCATGTATTTTTGAAAACGTTCAATCCTGGAAAAATCACAGTCGTCGGTCGTTGGTACATAGCTTAAGTGTTTCATATTGCCTCCGTCTAAGCAGATAATTACGTGTCTAGTTTTCCATACACATAATAACACAATTATGAACCATGTAAACAGTTGCTTTATGTTGCTTTTGTGTCTTTAACGGGCATATTCGACCCAGAATGTGTCAATTACTCGTTTTTTATGTTCGTTTGAAAAATTCGCTAGCTCTAGCAGCCATGAAATCACACCAATAACAGGAGGTTCTGTCAAAGGCATTAATTTAAATTGGTGACCCTGACAATGTTCAAGTAATTCATTCTCTAACATCGGAAGCACGTCCGGATACCAGTTTTTTGTGAAAAGAGAACCGATTAATACAATTTCAACGCACGCTTCTGGAAAAGGTAAATGTTCAAACAGAACACGTGTGGCTAAGGCATACTCATGGCACATGCGCTGTAGCATGGCGCTGGCTTCGGCATCACCAAGCTGTGCGGCGTCAAAGATTAGTTTTGCCATAGAAGAGATATGGTGATCCCCTCGCGCCGCCCGCTCCATTACCGCATCCGTAAAATCATCTGCTTCTTGAATGCCAAGTTCATCCATGACCAGGCGTGTGAGAGGGCTTATGTGCTTATTATAAAAAAGATTGCGATAACTTGAGCTAATTGCCGTCTGACCTAAAATGAACCCACCACCAAAGTCTGCCGTAAGATTATAAAGTCCACCAACTTGGTACCTGCTACCCTCTGCGTTAACGCCCAGCACATTAAAACCTGTACCATTGACCAAACATACCCCATGACCTGATTCAGTTCCCGCTTTGATACCAAGGTAGGCATCATTGCACAGCAAAAAGTCCCGCAGACCCAGCTCAGCCAGCATCAGCGAAACCTTTTTATTCTGTGACCTTGTATCTATACCCGCTAAGCCCCAAACAGAGGTCTTAATGTCAGTAGCTGGGCAAGCAAAACGCCGCTCAATTTCATTGAGTATTGTTGCCAAACATTGTTGTAGCTCAGCGAAACCACCACTCAATCTTTCATGATTGAGGCTGCCATAGTGCAAGAGTTCCAGCTTCTCACCTGACTCATCAATAAATACACAATGTGTTTTCGTTCCACCACCATCGACAGCCAACAATCCTGACATGTTTCTCTATCCCCATTTCTGGATTAGTTTTTCTTTGTTAACCAATAGGATACTATGATTCTCACTCAAACTCCAAATCAGCCAATGCTTCACGATTTAGTAAGCGGATTTTGCGCTGAGCTAGGACTGTGATTAGACCTTCGTTTTGTAGGTTCGCCAAAGCACGGCTCAGTGTTTCTTGGCTCATGCCAAGCATGGAGGCTAAATCGCCTTTGCTGAGGGGCAATGAAAACTCATCCGCACCTGTAGACATCTCTAAAAGCTTCTGCGCGAGGCGCTGCTTAACGCTTTTTAAGTTAATCGCTTCGATGGTGTCCTCCAGGCCTTCGAGTCTTCTACTCATGACGTCCATGATTTTGAACCCAATTTCCGGATACTTTTGGAGAAGGGTCTTAAACCGCGCTCCATCCAAAGTACACATGGTTGTGCTTTCCAGTGCTTCGGCATAATCTGTCAAAGGTAGGGCCGAAAAAAGTGCAAGTTCACCAATAAATTCTCCCGGTTCGACGACGCGACTAATCTGTTCTTTGCCACTAATATTAAGACGAAAAACCTTGACCCGGCCAGTGTAGAGCACATACAGCATTTTTCCGGTATCGCCCATCTCGTAAACCATCTCACCCTTTTCGAAAGTTCGAGACGAAGCAATCTGCGCGATCTCCATCATCTCTTCTGTATTAAGCGTGGCAAAAATAGGCACCGCCCCTAAGCACGCAATATGTTCCTCATGATGACCGCAATTTTCCATGTCTATGTCTCCCTTTACTCGAATATGAGTCGTAATTTTTCGGAACTTTCCGCCGCACCGCCGCCGGATTCTAGTGTGGCTTCTTTTTGCCACCACGATATCCTAACAAACGTACCGCATTAATGATGACCAAGAGGACCGAGCCTTCGTGTACCAGCATGCCCAAAGACATGTTGACCGTCTTGAACAACACTCCCGACAAGAGGACCGCCACCACGACCAAAGCGAAGGCGATGTTCTGACGAATATTGTTGACAGTAGCACGACTCAGGCCAATGGCATAGGCTAGCTTGTGAATATCGGCGCTCATCAAAACGACATCGGCCGTTTCCATCGCCACATCCGTACCCACCCCGCCCATGGCAACTCCGAGATCGGCGGAAGCTAGGGCAGGGGCATCATTGACACCGTCACCAACCATCGCTACAGCACCATACTCCGAAGCCACTTGGCCCAGTACGCGCACTTTGTCTTCTGGCAAAAGTTCCGCATAATACGCATCCAAACCAACTTCAGTAGCCACAGCTTTGGCCGCACGTTCATTGTCGCCAGTCAGCATGACCAGTTTACGAATACCCTGTTCACGAAGTTCTTGCACCAACAACCCCGCATCGCTACGAATTGTGTCTGCAATTGAAATGATACCGTATAACGCAGTGCTTGTGCCGACAATCACCGCGGTTTGCCCTTTTTCTTCTTCGCTGCTGAGGTAATCCTCATAAGCACTTATGTCTACACCAAAATCTTCAAACAAACGACGATTGCCAATGGCGTAATCCTGGCCGTCCCACTTGAATGTTAAGCCACGGCCGGCGATTAGTTCTGCTTCGGTAGGAGTTTCGTGAATCGGGCCGAGTTTTTGTTCGGCGGAGGCGATGATGGCTTTGCCCAGAGGATGCTCGGAATAAGATTCACCAATCGCAGACAGACGCAGCAGTTCGTCTTCACTACCTTTGATTGTTTTGATGCGCGTCACGGCCGGCCTGCCTTCAGTCAAGGTACCCGTCTTATCAAAGGCAATCACCTTAACTTTGCCAAGTTTCTCCAGCATGTCGCCGCCCTTAATCAGGACGCCATTTTTCGCACCATTCCCAATACCCGCAACAATCGAAACGGGAGTCGAAATCACGAGCGCACCGGGGCAAGAAATTACAAGCAGGGTCAACGCAAGCTCAATGTCACGCGTCACGATATAAATAATGCTGGCATAAACAATTATCGCAGGCGTATACCACCGCGAAAATTTCTCCAAAAACTTCTGGGTCTGCGCCTTCTTATCCTGCGCCTCTTCCACCATCTCCAAAATTCTGGCAAAAGTCGTATCATCCCCCACGCGCTCCGCCTCAATCAAAAGATAACCTGACTCAATAATAGTCCCTGAAAAAACATGCTCATCCACCACACGACTAACCGGAATCGATTCCCCCGTAATCGCCGCTTGATTAACATAAGCGCTACCTTCTCGCACTACCCCATCCACAGCAATCTTTTCACCAGGTTTAACCACCAAGAGATCGCCTTTAACTATCTCATCCGGCGAAACCATCTGTTCCACGCCATCCCGACGCACCCGCGCAATATCCGGCGCTAAGTCCATCAGCGCTTTAATTGAAGAGCGCGTTTTCTCAATCGTCCTACTCTCCAAATAATCACCAAATGTGAAAAGAAAAGTGACAGCGGCCGCTTCCCAATATTCTCCAATCAGAATCGCACCAATCACCGCAATGGTAACCAGCGCGTCAATTCCGACGATTTTGTATTTGATGGCAGAAACTGCTTTCTTAAAAATCGAGGCCCCTGCCACCACGGTGGTAAGCAGCATGAGGATAATCGTTATGGTCGTGTATCCCATGCTTAATTTCAAGGCCCAGGATATTGCGGCCAATATACCCGCTATCCAGACAATCTGTGTTTTTGTAAGTTTAAACATCTAAGCCCACTCCTTCTCTTATGCTCTTGGCAAAACGCTCCTTCACTTTCGAAGCTACCACTAGCTTAGGGCGGATTAGGCTCCTTCGCCTTGACCTAAATCAAATGTAGCGTCAGTGGTTCGAGCTCGGACAAAAATGACGGCGCATCAAACTAAACTTTTTCGGGTTTGGCAAAAAAGCAACTTGTACGCCGCTCACCCCCTCAAATCTCGCTTTACAGCAAATTTTTCGTCAAAAAAACAGCCTGTACGCCACTTTGGGCTTGCACAGGCTGCTTTTCTTTCGCACAACTTGCTTTTTTGTCAATTTTTCGAAGTATTTTAGCTAAAAACGGCTTCTCCCAGCGCACAGGCTGCTTTTTTGCCAATTTTCTAGAAATTATTTCTCAGACAAGACCTTATAACCAAGTTTTTCGATGGTCTCTTTAATTGTCGCAGAGTCCAGACTAGCTTCGTCATAGTCGACTTTAACTCTTGAGCTGTTAAACAGCACTTCCGACTGATTAATGCCACTCGTCTTTTTCAAAGCCCCTTCGATTTTCGCAATACAGCTTGGGCAAGATACGGTTTCTAATTGATATGTTGTTTTAGCCATGGTGATGACCTCCTTCTTTACTACACTCAGTGTAAACGGGAAGTCAAAGCACTTCTTTGACCTAGGTCAAATCCGCTCCAATTTTTCCGGAAGCCAAGCGACAACTTCATACAAGGAAGGGTGAGCTGTCATTGCTTCGCGTAAATTTCCAAGCGAATCGGCGATTGCCAAAGCTTTCTCAGGCTTATCATTAGCTGCGGCGCGCGCTGCCAGGCACATCTCGCTTGCCGGTAAGTCCTCATTGCGCACGGCAATAGAATGCGGTGCAGCATTCAGCATATACGGAAAAGCCTGAATCAAAAGTGAGGCTTCTTCTCCAATCACATGCACACCAAGGATGCGACCGGTCTTGGCGTCTACCAGCATTTTGGCAAAACCATCCTCCACATCCCCTGCTTCCATACCCAACGCAAAACCCTTCGCATTCTCGGAATAGTGGCGCACACCCACAAGCAAGTCATAGCCTTGCTCACGCGCCTCTGCTTCACGGAGGCCCACGGAAGCGACCTCAGGGAAAGCGAAAGTGACGTGTGGGAGGAAGTCGTAATTTTGTCTGCGCCAGAGTTTTGGTTTCGTTTTACCATACAAATTATCTGCCAAAAGCTCGGCCTCATTATTGGCTTTATGACGATACGCCGCGACTCCAATAATATCGCCTAACGCAAACACCCCAGGCACGCCAGTCTCTAAACATTCATTTACTCGGATATTGCCTGCATCATCCAACTGCAGCCCTGCTTTATCAGCGCCTAAACCGCCAGTGCTCGCGACCACACCTGAAGCCAATAGAATTTCTTCGCCCTGCACTTCAATCTCTTCGCCGGTTTCGCGGTTCTTAATCAACAAGCACTTCAAACCATCTTTCATGTAAGCCTTGAGACTGTCTTGCTTAAAATGCATCTGTATGCCACGCTTGGAGAAGTTTTCTTGTAATTTGGCAGACATTTCTGGTTCTTCTTTTGGCAAAAGGCGCACATTACGCTGGACCAACTCAATCTTTGTACCAAACGCATTAAACATATGGGCAAATTCGCAGCCTATCGCACCACCACCCACAATGATCAAGCTTTTATAAGGTGCTTTGGGATACTTATCCCCGTAGAAGCTACGCGAACTTACATAGCCAATCTCTTCTAGCCCTGGCACTTCGGGAACGCGACAGCTGGCGCCCGCCGCTACGACGATATTTTCGGCGGTCAGCGTTTCGATAAGTTCGCCGCTGTCGTTGTATACTGCCAGTTCTTTTTCTGCTGTAAACACGGCTTTGCCGTGGTAAAGTGCTACATCACGCTCTTTGTAGTATGCTTCGAGGTCCTGGTTTTGGTTTATCTGTGCCCAAGTTCTCTCGCTTAATTTTTTCCAGTTAATTTTTGGTGTTTGTGCGTCGATGCCAATGCGCTCCCAGCTTTGGCTTTGAACCAGCATGTTTGCGGCTGTCACCATAACTTTGGTGGGTATGCAGCCATGGTTAAGGCAGGTGCCGCCCCAGCGGTCTTTTTCTATCATGGCACAAGATTTTCCTGCAGCTAGAGCGGCATCCACCACGATGGTAGATCCCCCGCTGCCGATGACAATCAAATCAAATTTCTTCATTACTGTTTTCCTTATTTTGATAATAGTCGTTGAGCTTTTCACGCTCTAAAATGCGCAAGCGGCCACGTTTGGTTTCTATTAAACCTTTAGCGGCATAAGTCTTGAGCATGTTGGTAATGTTGGGTCTAGTGGTACCGACGATGCCAGATAATTCTTCGTGTGTAACGTAATACCATTTTTGCCGACCTTGTGCTTCAATTCCGTAAAGCTCTAAAGTCAGTAATATCCTGGCTAAACGTGTGGGGACTTGATGGCAGGTTAAGGCGAAGCTCTGCCCCGAAGCTTGTACCAATTTTTTACTTATATGCTCCATAAGAAAGTAGGCTACTTGTGGATCTACGAAAAACAATTCGCGGATTTTTTGTGGAGAAACGCGGACCGCATAGGTTTCAACGAGCGCTTCTGCAGAACAAATATTGTCCCAGCCATTAAACGCTGCGACTTCTCCGATGATTGAATTATCTCTAAACAAGGTAAAGATTACTTCAGAGCCATTTTCATCATCAATGAAATTTTTTACTTTACCATTGATGATGTAATACAGACTATCACTGGGTGTGCCTTTTTGGTATATGGGCTCTTTTGCCTTAAATGAAACCGGGACACCATAGCGTGTCAATGCTTGATAAAACTTTTCTTGTGACGGTTTTCTTGAATAATCCAGCATTTCCCTACCTCCTTTTTAAGCTACCTCTAATTATGTTGACTATGCCAAAAAAGTAAAGAGCCAGCCGTCCCGGTGGCATTTACTGTGAATCAGCCCGTAACTTCAGCTTTGGCGAACCCTATCCCGAGCTGCAAAAAGCCTGGGACGTAGCAGCACAAGCTCAACAATTAACCGCCGATTTACTCACACCTGGACGCCAAGCGACCGAAATCGTAGCGAGCTACAATAAGTTTGTTGTAGAAAGAGGCTACAATCCCGAAGGCCGCTTATGTGGTCACTCACAAGGATACGACCTTATCGAAAGACCCGCTTTCATGGGAACACACCCCTTTGGAGATGAGAACATGGAAATTAGAGCAGGGATGAACATTTCCCTTCATCCTTACTTTGTTGACGATGTTCAAACCGTATATATCAATGACAACTACTACGTAACAGAACACGGAGCAGAAAAGATACACAAGACTCCGCCCGAAATCATTATTCTGTAGTTTTGCCATTGGGTTGCAGATTTTATTACCCCCTTTAGCCATAGTTCTGCATCATCCTTTGGATTTAGCAATTTGTTACCCCCTTTAGCCATAGTTCTGCATCATCCTTTGGATTTAGCAATTTGTTACCCCCTTTAGCCTCCTAGGCTACGATACATAAAGGCTGCCTCGAACTTTGGTTCTTGGCAGCCTTTAGTTTTGGCGTGTGTTTGCTTGGGTTGGCTTGGCTTGGGTTGGCTTGGCTTGGGTTGGCTTGGATTGGGTTGGCTTTTAGGCATTCTTTCGTAGCAAATAATCCGCTGTATCAAGGTGGTGTTTGATGCGGCGTCATTTTTGCTATTTCTTTTGGCTTTTGGCGCGATTTCGTAGCAAATATTCCGCTGTATCAAGGTGGTGTTTGATGCAGCGTCATTTTTGCTATTTCTTTTGGCTTTAGGCGCTACTGCTATACGACAACTTTTGGAGAGCCCTAACCCAAAACCATAAAATGGGAATTATTGATTTGGCTTCCTAACTACATCAATTACCGTCCCGTCTCGATACTGAACAACAGCTACAACCTGGTCTGAAAGGTTGGCGGGCGTTTGAGGTCCTACCAAGTTTTCTCCAATTTCTTTTAGTTCTTGAATTGTCATTATGGGTAGTTTGGAATCCTTCAATGCTTCAAGCAAGTCTTTTCTCAGTGGATTAATCGCAATACCATGATCAGTCACAACTGCATCGATAGTTTCTCCGGGTGTAGTTATTGTAGTAACTGCCTCCCTCACTATACAGAAATGTTTACGTGTTAGATTAGTAACAATGATGGTGAGTTTAGCACCGGCTGCACAATCTGAATGTCCGCCTGACGCCCCCATGATAATGCCGTTTGAGCCCGTAATCACGTTGACGTTAAAGTCCAGATCAATTTCAGTAGCTCCCAAAATAACAGTATCTAGTTTATTCACGATACAACCTTTGCTGTGTGGGTTGGCATATTGGCTTGCACTGATTGCCATATGGTTGGGATTTTTAGAGGCAGACTCTATTGCTGTTAAATCAAAACACTGTGTATCGAATAATGCTTTGAATAGTCCTTCCTCTAGCATTTTTACAAAGTATGCATGGATACCACCTAGGCCAAAAGAACCAGTAATCTTTTTTTCAAGCATCAGATCACGAACATCTGCTGCAACTGCAAATGAAGTACCACTTGCACCGGTCTGGAAAGACATGCCCTCTTTGATGTAGCCAAGTTCATTAATTAGTTCAGTAGTATCTGCTGCAATTTTTAGTCTAATCGGATCAGAAGTAATCTTGGTCGAACCCGATTCAATGCCACTGGGATCACCAATTGAATCGACTTTTACTACATAATCTACTTTCTCTTGCGAAATTTCTATGGGGCATGCTGGATAAGAAACTAGATTATCCGTAATGGCTACAACATAGTCAGCATACTGTGCGTCAGGATAGATATAAGACAAATATCCACATGCAGAAGGTCCTTGTGTACCATTGATGTTACCGTACTCATCAGCTGTAGGCGCTGCAATAAATGCGACATCAATGTGCAGTTCACCACTCTCAATTGCTCTTGGACGTCCTCCATGGCTCATTAGCACCGCTGGTTTTTGTAATTTTCCATAAGTAATGGCTTTAGCGACAGGGCCTGGATTGAAAGTATTTGTTGTAACTTTCGTTATTACTCCATTTTCCATTAATTCTACAAGCGGCTCGTGACAAGGAAAAAGGCCTGAAGCAGCAAGATGGATATCCTTTATTCTTCTCTTCGCAATAGCCAACATCACCAAATTGGTCACATGGTCTCCGTTCCTTAAATGATGATGGAAAGATACGGTCATACCATCTTTTAAACCAGTTTTGTCGAGCACCTCATCGATAGATGACAAAAGTTTTTCCTCACCCGGGACAACACTTTTTACTTTTGAACTTACCTTGATACGTTCACCCATATTGCTAAATGCCCCGGCAAAATGTATTATTTCACCATAAGCTTCAATACTTTCGGGGATTTCACGGCCAAGAATGTTTTTCATAAATTTTTCTTTTCTTGAATCACAAATAGAACTTAAGTCGCAAGAACCCTCAAACAAGTTCTTAAACAAAGCTATTGCCAATGCTAGATTAATACTGAAATTTATAGTTTTATTCTACAGTATGCAGAATCGCTTTACACCGCTGAAGTGTTCTATATTGGACACAAGCGAAAAAAGATTGCCGGTTAGACGAAAGTCGGGTGGGCAATCTTCTTCAATGGTCAAGTTTACAGGCGGGAGAGGTTTTCGAGCT
>CAZNNL010000049.1:0-13778 GCA_964574395.1 uncultured Oscillospiraceae bacterium
GCGGCCGAAACCTGGGCAGCTGTGCGCCTTAAGTCAGCAGCATCTCGCATGCCTTTGCAGTACCAGCCCAAGGTTTTGCGCAATTCTTTACAGGCCAGAGGTTCGCCGATTTGTGCGATTAAACCAGCACTGTGCCTTCGACCAATTGCAGCGCGCTCCGCCAAGCTAGGCGGTGCATAGGCTTGACCTTCACGCAAGTAATGCAGTACCTCAGGAAAAACCCATGGATTGCCCATTGCTGCTCGCCCAATCATGATACCGGCTGCTCCCGATAGCTCAAGAACTGCCTTAGCTGTTGGTCCGTCAACAATATCGCCATTAGCCAAAAGCGGAATCCCACCAAGATCGGGATCCCCTAAGGCCTGCCGCACTTCTGATAGCACGGCCCAATTGGCTTTACCGGCATACATCTGACTTCGAGTACGTGCATGCACACAGATCGCGTCTGCCCCTGCTTCGGCAAGCAGCGTAGCAAAACGCGCCGCCACATTCTCATGTGCCTGAAAGCCAATGCGCATTTTTACGGTACATGCTTTGCCAAGCGGTGCACAAATATTTTTTACTTCTTTTACAATCTGCTGCGCTTTTTCTGGTTCAAGCATCAACGCGGCGCCAGATCCAGATTTAACTACTTTGGGAACAGGGCAGCCCATATTGATGTCAATAACCGCGACGGAGGCAAGCTTATCATCTTGCAGTATCCTCTCCAAAGCCAGAGAAAAATCTTCAGGTTCCGAACCAAACAATTGAATGGCCGTGGGCTCGATAATCCCTTCAATCGAGAGATAACGCAGTTGCTTTTCTAAAGATTTTGCATAGCGAATACCACGCGCACTAACCAGTTCCGTTACAACTAAGCCAGCCCCCAAGTCACTGCAAATTTGCCTAAAAGGCAATTCTGATATGCCCGCCAGCGGAGCAAGACAAACTCCGTTGGGAATAGTTACAGGGCCAATACGTATAGGCCTAGACCCAGGGTGTGCTTGCTGCGGAATGTCGTCATGATTTTTTGTTTTCATGCGGACAGTTTAACATTAGCAAGCCCGAAAGTTTAGCGCCAACCTTAAGCATGTCGGCCACTTTAATTGTTACTTTCTTCTAACTTGCTATAATGGTGGAAACAAATTGATAAATAAAGGAAGGCTCAAATGAAAGACTCGCCTAATGAAGGAAAACAGCAACAAATTCTTGTTGTTGAAGACGACAATGACATTAACCGTCTCCTTTACACATACTTTATCCAAGCAGGCTATCTAGCGAAACAAGCTTTTTCAGGCACGGAAGCGCTCTTATTAATTGATAAAACCATTGACCTAGTTGTGCTTGACTTGATGCTACCAGGCCTAAGCGGTGAAGAATTGATAAGAAAAATCCGAGAAAAATCCAATGTTTCCGTCATTGTAGTTTCTGGCAAAGCAGCCCTAGAAGACAGAGTAAACGTCCTTGGCCTAGGCGCAGATGACTACATTGTAAAGCCTTTTGAGAAGCAAGATGTCTTGGCAAGAGTCGCCGCACAACTCAGGCGTGCCAACGTTTATCAAACCCCAATTCAAGAAGACGAAACAAAGCAGCTGTACCACCGCGACTTGTGCCTTTGCATTGACTGCCAACTTGTGACGCGGAAAGAGCAGCCGATTCCATTAACCCAAACCGAGTTCTCTATCCTCTATGAACTTTTAAAGAAACCTGGCCAAGTGTTTAGTCGCGACAAATTGTACCGCGCTATTTGGAACGAGGACTTTATTGGTGACGACAATGCAATTACGGTTCATATCAGTCATTTGCGACAAAAATTGCGACAAGTAAGTGGCATTGAGCTGATCACAACGGTCTGGGGTATAGGCTACAAAATTGACTAACAAGTGAGATTTATTTTTTCTTAAGAAAGACTACAGCATTAACTAAGTTTTTGTATGCTCTGAAGATTTACTATCTTCAGTGGAGGTACTGCACTATGCCAACTATTTTAGAGACGAAAGCTTTAACTAAAAATTATGGCAAGTTTTGCGCACTCAATCGCGCCAGTATCACCATCAGACAAGGTGATATTTTTGGTTTGGTAGGAAAGAATGGTGCAGGCAAAACGACCCTTATGAAGCTCATCACCGGCTTGACAGAGCGTAGCGAGGGCGAAATCGCGCTGTTTGGTGAAGGGAAGCGTAGTGAAAGAATGCGTACGCGCATTGGTGCCATCGTAGAGATCCCCGAGTTTTTCCCTTACTTTACTGCTGAACAAAATCTTGAATATTTCAGGATGCAACGTGGCATCGCGGAGCCAGATGCGGTCAAGAAAACACTTGAAACGGTGGAGCTTAATGATACTGGCAAAAAGAAGTTCCGCACTTTCTCCCTAGGCATGAAACAACGCTTAGGCTTGGCTTTGGCACTGATGGGCAGTCCTGATTTTTTAATCTTGGATGAGCCAAGCAATGGGATTGATCCAGAAGGCATAGTGCATATTCGAAAACTGCTCAAAAAGCTAAATGAAGAAAGAAACATTACGATTCTTATTAGTAGTCATAATTTGACAGAGTTATCGAATTTGGCGACGCGTTTTGCCATTATTGATAGAGGTGTCATCTTAGAAGAACTTACTGCTTTAGAATTAGAACAAAAATCAAAGTCGCGCATGGAAATCGTTGTAGATAATGTTAATCTTGCCGCGGCAATCCTTGAAGAAGAACTTGGTTTACGAAACTATTCTATCAACTCAGATAATCACATTCTTCTTTCTGAAGGTTTTGACAGGAGTGCTGAAATTAGTCGAACACTTGTCAATAAAGGTCTGGACCTGCATTCTCTTGCCGAACGCCCCAGCACGTTGGAGGATTATTTTTTGAAAACGATTGGAGCGAATGGAGATGCTTAATTATTTGCATTCAGAAATATTTCGCACGGTTCGCTTGCGTGGTCTGCATGTATTTCTCTTGTTCTGCCTTGGTTCTTTAGGCTTGTTTGCAGTGCTTTCACATAGTACTCCTGACTATCAAAGCGTGTTTGAATACCTCGGTTCAGTTTCGATTGGTGCAATACTCGGTGCGATTGCTTTTCCTGCTGTTTTCTCAGCGCTCAATCGCAAAGAAAAAGGTATCCACGTGCAGATGATTTCTTTTGGCATGAAACGAGAAATTGTTTTCATCAGTGATTTTATAATTCTGTGCTTAAGCATATTTGTCGTAGGTCTTTTATTGGTAGTTGCAGCTATTGCTGTTGCACTATTATTGTATGGGACCGTTCATTTGAGATAAATGACATAGTTTTCTTTTTGCGCACCATTTTTGATACGTATTTGGTTCTTTTACCATTGATTGCAACGGTACAGGGGTTAGGGTATATATTCGCCAACGGTGGAATAGCGATCGTAGCGTTTTATGTGACTGCTTATATTTTGCCAGGCGTATTATTAAGCCTGACACAAAACAGTGTAGTAGATTTTATCGTCAAGTTGTTGCCGGCAAACTATCTTTTAAATGATATTCCTTATAAATCACATTGGTTTACAATATGTATTATAGTTAATTTAACATTTTGGCTCCTAATTGCTGGAATCACTTATAAGAAGAAAGAAATCTAATCTATGTGGTGGATAATACTCGTACTTGGACTTGCCTGCCTCGTCTTGATTTTTGTACATATCGTTGCGTGGAAGCAGCTGAAATCGCTGTCTAGGCAATTGCTTGCGATGCGTGAAAAGCCCTTTGACAATATGATTCTACGCGTAGATGAAGGCAGCAGAAAGTTCGATGATATGGTTATCAAAATGAATGCTATGCTCGACACGATGCGCAATTCAAACCGAAAGTTGCTCCATCAAAAGCAGGCATTTAAGACACAAATCAGTAGTATGTCGCACGATTTACGCACTCCTCTGACTTCCATCATGGGTTATATAGAGCTGGCAAAAGAAGAACAAGACCCCGATAAGCGCAATGAGTACCTAGAAATCATTCGCAAGCGCTCAAGGATTCTTCAAACCTTGATTGTCGACTTCTATGACCTCTCGCGTCTGGAGGATGAAGAGTACCAATTACATAAGGAGAAGCTGCTCATAGACACATTACTAGAGGATACCATTTTGACTTTTTACCATGATTTTGAGAAAAAAGCTTTGATCTAAAGGTCAATATTGAAGCGGGGACTAGGGTGCTGGCGGCTCGGCAAGAACTAGTGCGTGTTTACACAAATCTTTTGCAAAACATTTTGAAGCATGGTGCACAAAATGCTCAAGTGCACCACTATGTACGCGAAGGAAAAACCTATACACTCTTTTCGAATGATTTCATTTTTGCAGATTTTTTGAATATGGACCGCTTGTTTGAGCGATTTTACACGGGTAATGTAAGTCGCAATGACCAGAGTACGGGACTAGGTCTTTACACGGTACGCATCTTGTTAGAAAAAATGGGTCATCGCATCGTCGCCGAGAGAACTGGCGACCGCATGACCATTCTAATTGAGTATGAAGTTCTGTAGATGCGTTAAGTGAAATTATCTCTCCCGTAACGCTATCCATTTGAAGTTCTGTCTAAGATAGTCAGGTGTCTGCCCGCATGTAGTTATGCCTAAGATAGTCAGGTGTCAAAAAATGGACTACAGAAAGATTTCACTTGAAATTTCTTTCTGTAGTCCAAATTCTGCCAGTTTACGGCGGAAATGCGTGCGTTTTCTTTCTGTAGTCCAAATTTTGCCAGTTTTCGAAATCGCCTAAATCGTTATGCCAATTTTCCTTCGATTAGTCGTCGTCATCGTCGTCATCGTCGTCATCGTAATCATCGTCGTCGTCATCGTCGTCATCGTCGTCGTCATCATCGTCATCGACGTAGTAGTAAGTTTGATGTGCAGTAGAACTAGTTGCAGTAGTGCTCTGAGTCGTGTTAGAAGCATCATCCGAGGAAGGCTTTGCTGTGGTCGTGGTTACAGAGGCCTGCGATTCAGAAGGTGGAATAGTTACGATTACTGACTGATGGCTGTCGATTACTTGACTCACTTGAATAGCGACAGACAGCTTATTCTCTAGATGTTGACTTAGATGTTGTTTTAAGTGGCTACCTGTTCCTGTTTTCCAAGCTTCGTCTTGGGCATCGAGACTTAGGGTGATTTTGCCACCATCATACAGAAAACCTAGCTCTATTGCTCGATCAACTAAGTCATCGACCACCGGTTCCATCGCCTTGTTCTTGTATTGATATGCAGACACCAGCGTTTTTCCATCTTCGTTGAGCCCTATTAGGTTGACGACTGTGCTGTTTTGGTCCACGTCGATTCTCACCTCAGGGTTAATCGTTAAGAAAACACTGGCAAAAACGGCTGGCGTTTTCGTCGCATTAATGAAGACAGCCAAGAAAGCCAGGATTAGAACTGCGGCAGCTGCCGTCAATCCACCGAGCAATTTTTTGGAGGGGAACGCGAATATTCTCGCTTGTTTTAGCTCAGTAATTTCAGTAACCGTTTGACCAATCTGATAGTCTTGGTTTTTAGCTTTGATAAAGCGCCCTACTTCATCTAATGCCACAACATAGTTTGGATGACATTCCATTATCAAGTATTTCATGCTTTTATCCCTCCTTTCATTGCTAACATGGGTCTTAAGTGTCCGCGTATGATTTCGTATCCGATGGTTTGTATTAGTAGTAAAGCCATGATGTATTTGCGATGTCGTTCCAAGGTTTTTCTTTCTGCTGAAATGCCGGCGGTCAGATTTGCTAAAGGTAGTTTTTTCGTTCGTAGAAGTTCGTCTAATATATGGGGGTTATCAATGGCGTGCTGGACGACTTGTCTGCAAGCATTTAAAGTTCGCTCTTGCTTGGGGCAGTTATCAGCTACATCGGTCAAGCTTATGCCAAATTCATTTAAGTTTTGTGTTAGCTCCAGTATCTCTTGCTGGCTTGCTTCAAGGTTTTGCGCATCTGCAATGGGGTCGGATTCTTCAACTATCTTTTCTGCAAGTGGCACATCATCATCGCTATCTGGGACATCCAGAGAGAGTTTGATGTTGTGGCGTACTTCCTTGCGATAATGGTCGATAAGACGATTACGAATCAGTAGTGAAGCATAGTTAAGAAAGCTCCCTCGCTCTTTAGAATATCCTCTGATGGCTTCGTAAAAGGCAATCATGGCGATGCTATACTCATCATCCTGTTCCGAAGAGGGTCGGTTAAGGAATTTAGCGGTTTCAGATTTGATGAAGGGGAGATATGTGCGAATTAAGTAATCGGCTTCGACTGAGTCTTCTTTTGCCAAATATACTTGCGTGATAATTTCATGTTCTTCGTGCATACAATCCTCCTCCATTAATAGTATGCGAGGAAACTTACTGAAAAACGGGGTAGGCCAAATCGGCGTTTTGTTTATCATAACTAAAATAACACCGTTTGAGCAATGTTGATGAGAGGTCAGACAGTGCTCTTACGATGTTATTCGTGTATTTAGCTTAGTGAAAATTTTAGGCTTAGTACTTTTTCCTAAGCGTGTAAGTGGTATGCAAGTATTGATGTGCTTTTTCGCCGTACGGCTCGCCGAGGAAGTCTTCGTATATTTTGATGACTTCGGGATTTTTGTGTGATTGACGGATTTTTTTCTTTCTGTCACCACTATAAATTGCGTTCATGCGTTTTTGAATTACTTCTATATTTCCGTGTGTATAAGGTTGGCCACCACCAGCGATGCAGCCCCCTGGACAAGCCATTATTTCCAAGGCGTCGTAATGTGCTTCCCCGCGGCGTATGCGGTATAAGAGTTCTCTGGCATTGCCTAGACCACTGGCACAAGCAATTTTGAGTTCGCGATCGCCAATAGTAACTGTTGCTTCCTTAATGCCTTGTATGCCGCGCAGTGCTGTAAAATCAAGTTCCTGTAATTCTTCGCCAGTCATCCATTCATAGGCAGTTCTGAGCGCTGCTTCAATAACACCACCACTGCTGCCGAAAATTAACCCGGCCCCGCTAGATTGCCCCATCAGCTGATCAAAATTGGAATCAGGAAGGTGAGGGAAGTCAAGCGATAAGTCCTTGAGCATATGCCCTAGTTCACGTGTCGTGATGACGATGTCAACGTCGCTGATGCCGCCATCTTGCCCTAGTTCAGGGCGTGCAGACTCGTATTTTTTAGCGACACATGGCATAACGGAAACGACGATCATGTCTTCTGGCTTAATGCCCATCTTCTCTGCTAGATATGTTTTGGCCAAAGAACCGAACATTTCGTGGGGTGATTTACAAGTAGAAGGAATGTCTAGCATGTCGCCAAAGTTATGTTCGATGAATTTGACCCAGCTGGGGCAGCAAGAGGTGAGTATGGGTAAACGACCGTTGTTTTGGATGCGGTGTACCATCTCGGCTGCTTCTTCCATAATGGTTACGTCAGCTGCGAAATCTGTGTCGTAGACTTTATCAAAGCCCATGGCGCGGAGAGCGGTGACCATTTTGCCAGTAACATCAGTACCTGCAGGCATGCCGAAAGTTTCACCGAGCGCGACACGAACAGCTGGTGCAGTTTGGACAATGACTGTCTTGTCGGAGCTCAGCGCATCCCAGACGAGATCTTCGTTATTGATTTCGGTAAGTGCAGCCGTAGGACAGACAGCGACGCATTGACCACAAAAGGTACAGTTCGTTTCATGCATCGGTCTATCGAAAACCGTGCCGACAACTGTGTCAAAACCGCGTCCGACATCGGTTAGCGTGCCTACTGTTTGCACTTTGTTACACATCGTTCCACAGCGTTTACACAAAATACACTTGGACATGTTGCGCACGATGGACTTTGAACTAGAGTCTACTTTTGTAACGGTGCGCGCGCCTGGATAACGGATTCTTTTGATACCCGCGTCCGCAGCTAAACTTTGTAAATCGCAGTCACCATTCTTAGGGCAGACGAGGCACTCTGTCGGGTGATTGGAGAGTAAGAGTTCAATCATCATACGTCTAGACTTGATGACTTTGATGGAATCTGTGCGGATGTTCATCCCATTTTTACAAGGCGTGGAACATGCGGTTATCATCTTATCCCAACCTACCTCTTCCACTACACAGACACGACAAGACGAACTTTCGTTGACCATTTTGACGTCGTGTAAGTCGAGATGGCAAAGCGTTGGAATAATGATGTTTAATTGGCGGGCCGCCTCTAATATGGTAGTGCCTTCTTCAACTTGAATAGGCGTATCGTTAATTGTTAAGTTAATCATTTCGCTTGGAATCTCCTTTTCAATAGCTTGCTTTAGCTCACGCTGATTGCGTCAACGGGGCACTTAGCAGCACATGTACCGCATTTTACGCAGTGCTCTTGATCGATGATATGGAGTGCTTTGGGACTACCCGTGATACAGTCTGTAGGACAGTTGCGTTTACAAATACCACAACCAATACAGTTATCTTCAATCTCGTAATGCGTCAGCGCTCTACATGCGCCAGCTGGGCATTTTTTTGTTAAAACATGGGAAAGGTATTCATCTTGAAAGAAGTCCATTGTTGAAAGCACTGGGTTCGGTGCGCTTTGTCCTAAGCCACAGAGCGAGGTGTCGCGGACAACCATGGAAAGTTCCTTGAGGTATTGCAGATCCCTTTCGCGTCCATCACCGTTGATGATTTTCTCAAGCATTTCTAGTATACGTTTTGTGCCGATGCGGCAAGGCGTACATTTGCCACATGATTCTTCTACAGTAAATTCCATGAAGAAGCGGGCAATGTCGACCATACAATCATCTTCGTCCATGATAACCATGCCACCCGACCCCATGATTGAGCCGATTTTTACTAGTTCGTCAAAATCACAAGGGCTATCAAGGTTTTTTTCGGGGATACAACCGCCTGATGGTCCTCCGGTTTGTACAGCTTTAAACTTCTTATTATCTTTGATACCTCCGCCAATATCGTAAATAATCTCACGTAAAGTTGTACCCATGGGAACTTCTATCAGTCCAGGTTTCGCTACTTTACCGACCAAAGCAAAAACTTTGGTGCCCGGTGATTTTTCTGTACCAATGCTACGGAACCAGTCCACACCTTTTAACATAATCCAGTGGACATTAGCCAGTGTTTCCACATTGTTGACGATTGTCGGCATACCAAAGAGGCCTTTGTGTGCGGTGCGATATTTCTTGAAACGTGGTATACCACGGCGGCCTTCAATGGATTCAATCATCGCGGTACCTTCGCCACAAACGAATGCACCTGCTCCCAGCCTGAGTTCAATTTCAAAGGAAAAATTCGATTCAAGGATATTTTGTCCTAATAAATTGAGTTCTTTTGCTTTAGCAATGGCTGCACGTAAACGACGTACGGCTATGGGGTATTCAGCGCGAACATAAATGTATCCTTTGTCAGCACCTATAGCGTAGGCAGCTATCGCCATGCCCTCAAGGATAGCGTGCGGATCAGATTCTAGAAGGTGGCGGTCCATATAGGCACCGGGATCCCCTTCGTCCGCGTTACACACCACATACTTGTGAGGAGCGTCATGTGAAAGCGCTTCTGCCCATTTACGGCCAGCAGAGAAGCCTGCTCCACCACGACCACGCAAGTTAGCACGCTTCATATCGTCTACAACCGTAGCGGGAGCGATAGCGTTTTCTAGTAAATCAGCGAGAGCTTTATAGCCATCTAGCGCTATGTATTCTTCAATATTATCTGGGTCGATGATGTCGCTGTTATGCATGGCAATGCGTACTTGTTTTTCAAAACCTTCGCCAGTCAGTCTGTAACCATCTTCGACTTTTTCAACATCGGCTACCGTGGCCAAACGTGCATCCAGTTTTTCCAGTGCCGTAATCTTTAATTCACGTAAGTCTGTGTAATTCACGCTTTTACCCCCTCTGCCAATCGTCCGCTACTATACTTTTTCAGAATGCTTTCAACATCACTTGGTTTAACATTGGGAAAAACGTCTTCGTTAATCATAACGGCAGGTGCTTGACTACAATCTCCTAAACAGCGCGTAGGGCTAATGCTAAAAAAACCATCGCTTGTAGTTTCACCAGAAACAATACCTAATTGTTTTTCGAATTCACCCAGAACCTGCTGTGCACCTTTGACATAGCAAGCAGTCCCTAAACAAATGCTAATTTGATTTTCACCTTTCGGGCTTTGGGTAAAGAAAGAGTAAAATGAGACGACTCCATAAATTTTAGCCGGAGACATGTGTAAACGTTCAGCGATTAAAATTTGTGCTTCATCAGGAATGTAACCATAGTGATCTTGCGTAAAGTGAAGAATTTCGATTAAAGACGATTCTTCTAAACTTTCATCAAGTAAGTAGTCTTTTAAAGCCCGTAGCGTATCATTTTGTGAACACATAAATCCTCCGATAAAATACTATTGATATAATTGTCACAATAATAACAAAGATAGGCTTTAAAAAATGTGACACAGCTCTCATTATTAAGAATTAGCTATAGCTAATTACCTATAAGTCAGACGTATTCGACATCCACTTTCTTGCCTAGTTTTTTTAATAGCTCCATCATTTCCTGAACTTGTTGGAGTTTGGCGTTGAAATGTAGACCTGGGTCTAACTCTTCGTGCTCCACGTTAATCGCCCGACCGATGGTAAAATGAATATCCGTAGCATCTTCGATAAATATCCGTGCAAGTTGTGAAGCGCCATCGGTTTTAAAGCCCCAGTCAAAAAATTGACTATTACTCGTTAAAGCATTTTCTAAGTAAGCGCTACAAGCATGAACAGTTAACGCGCCTTCTGTAACAAGGTCTAGTCCTTTGATTGTCGATATAGGAGGAAGATTACTTTTCTCGTTATACTCTCCCGGGACAACTTCTTGTTCCAAACATCTTGCAACAATATGCGCACTGGTACCCCCGCAGACTACATGTTTACCTGGCTTTTGGAGAAAATTAGAAACCACCAGGGCATCATCTAAAGGATCAAGTGGAGGACCATATAGAACGTTAACTTGTACTTTGGGGCGAATACTAAGTGCTGCAACGGTCGTATCGTCAGCGGCCGCATGTTTGTATAATTGTTTACAGCGGTCGACAAGCAAGTAGGCAAGCGACCTACCGCTAAGGCTAGGGTCGTAAATATCTTCCATGTAGCGTGCAACATCTGGCCAAAGCCAATCATTGTTCAGTGCTGGACCTGGACCTGCCTGAATGACACCATCACTGAAGGCGAGGAAACAGTCGTTTTCTTGAAGGTGGATGCGAGATTGGTAGACGGTTTTGCCATTAATAACCCTTGAGTATTCTTTGAAAGGAACATGTTTGCCATTTCTTAACATCAGGACTTTAGGGCTGTCGAACCTACTGATTTCAACATACTCGTGATTTACTATGCGAAATGTTGTGAATGTCGAGTAGGCAATATTAAGCTTCTTATCCACGGGCAAAGTCCCAGTAACCGTATCTACAGCCTCATCGAGGTTTAAGTTTTGGCTTAACATTGTCGCAAGCATTTTTGAAGTAAGTGTAGAGAGAATATTCGCCTTTACGCCACTCCCTAGCCCGTCTGCAAGCACCAGAACTTGAAGATTGGGTGTATCATTCACGATTTCAACGTGATCACCGCACAGTTCTTCTCCATTTTTATTGAGGCGATAGTAAGCCATTTCACAACGACGATTAACCACGTTTTACGGCATCCTTCAATTTGCTCAGCGCAGTTTTTGTGTCCGCAGTAGTTTCACCAAGAAGTAAAGCTATTTCTTGAACGGTCCGCATTTGCTTTTTGATTACCTCATCTGCAATAGCAATGGTTTGCAAGCTTGTGTCGAGCTTTTCTTGCTCAATGGCTATTTCTTGTGTAATGTCACGGAACAAACAAAAGAAGACATGATACGCAGGGTCATAAACGATGGTTTGTGTCGCTATGAGTGCTATCTCAGGAAAATCAATGCGTTGCTCTGCGAATACGCCTTTACTCTCAAGCACATCATAAAATGGGGTTGGATCTAGAATACTAACAATATGTTTACCAATGTAGTCAACGTGATTCTTAAGCCTAAACATATTGGCAAAAGCGGCATTCAGCTGCTGGATTTCTAAATGATCATTCAAGAGCAGTAGCCCATTTGGGGAAGAATCAATCAAGTGAATGGAGAGTTTTTCGGCACGGTCTTTCAAGAAGGGGAGGCACATGGACAAATCTGCTTTACCACTGGCGACAGCTTTGGCTTTGCCGCGACAAGTATCGTAACCACAGCTGCTGCAATTTAGTTCGTCTTCCGGAGATAATTTGCCCATTTTTCTGAGGATGTCTGTAATAAGCTCATCAGTGATTGCTTCAGGTTTTGAGCGTCTTTTCGTGAATTGTTTTGTGATTTTTTCGGGGGACAGTTCAGCGACAGCGAGGTGCCTTTTGCCAGCAAAACGATCCACCGCCTGATAAGATGCCGACGGCGAGGTACAAAGTCGATTCATGGAAGGACCACCCACACAACTTCCGACACACGCAGACATTTCAATAAAACAAGATTCAAGTTCACCACGTTTGATCTCATCCAGTACTTTGATGCATTGCTCCATACCATCTACTGACATGTACACGTAGTCTTTGGATGCACAATTCATGGAGCGCAAAATCCCGCCAGTAATCGGAAAAAGCCTTGCCTTACCTTCCGCAGGCTCATCTTTAATATCGGGGATGTGAATGTTTTCTTCTACTAGCCATTGCGCAAGTTCTTCAAAAGTAAGGACACAGTCAACAATGCCAGGGTAGTAGTCAGCTTCTTCCTTTTTAGAAATGCAAGGACCAACAAAAACTACTTTCGCTTGCGGAAAGGCTTCCTTGATTTGGAGTGCATGCGTCTGCATGGGGGAGAGAAAAGGGGCAAGATTGGGAATCTGCTCGGGGAAATATTTTTCAACAAGTAAGTTCACGGTATGGCAACAAGTAGAGATGTAAACTTGTCTCCCATCCGAGTTTTTTAGTAAGCGTTCGTATTCAGCCTGAATCTGCGTCGCACCAACGGCGGTTTCTTCAACTCCCGCGAAACCTAATTCTTGGAGTGCATGGCTTAAGCCTTTAAACGTAAGTCGTGGCTGATTAGCGATAAAGGAAGGCGCCAAACTAACGAAGACGGGATTATCCTGTTTTAGCAACGCTTTGGCAGCTGGTATGTCATTTCGCGTTTCTTTCGCTTTCTGAGGACACACCACAAAACACATACCACACAGCACGCAATCTTCTGGCAAAATCTGCGCCTGATTCTGGTCAAATCCAATTGACTTTACCGGACAGCTACGAATGCACTTATAGCAATTCTTACAGTTTGCCTCTTTCATCCTTATGTAGTCGCTTTTGGCGGTGTAGGACATGGGGTGACCTCCTCTTGTGGATTGGTTTGTTCTTTTGGACTCCTTTTTGATATCGATATTAATTTATTATAAGATTTGCGCCGTGAATAAAGATGTGACCAGCGTCACTCTATAGATTCAAATACAAGGCGGTCAAAATAACACTTATTAGTTATAATTTGGAGTGAGTTGGCGGATTATATCGATATGAAAAGATTAATAATACTTATCATGGAAAAATAATTGGATTAGAGAGCACTCTCATTGTCCTTGAGGGCACAACACTAGATGAATTAGAAGCGGATTTCTTAGAAGCAATTCAGGACTATCTTTACATGTGTGAAGCGCATAACGAGTCGCCTGAGATTAGCGGAAAAGTCCTTAGTAGAGCTTAGTAGTAAGTCCCAAATATACTTGACAATACAAGTATCTGAACAAATTAAGAAGCACCCCGATAGAATTCGGAGTGCTTTTTCACGTACGCCCGACATGGGCAATTACTAGGCGGTGAAAGTCCGCTACACGCCTGAC
>CAZNNL010000050.1:0-7140 GCA_964574395.1 uncultured Oscillospiraceae bacterium
CTTTTATATCTGACAGAACCTTTTATCAATTTTACCCTTTTATATCCGGCAACGGCCTTTAATGTCTGGCAACGCCCTTTAAACATAAAAACCCCTTTAGAATCGAACAAAACGCCAAGTATTTTAGCAAAACTTGGTGAAGAGAAAGAAACTCTCAGCCCTAAGCGCTTGTGCTTAGAGCAGTGAGCATTTGTGTTGTGGTTTGGTTTTTCCAGGATTAAATAATTGTTTCTACTACTTGAAAGCCCAGCTCACGCAATTCTTTCGTGTAATCGTTATCCAGGTGCATTGCGTAGACTTTGCTGCGTTGAGGCTTTTCAATCATTTCTGCCAAGCGCCACATGTCGCAATGTGTAGGGTGTTCCGTCCGGTGGCTACTGGTGTCTTGGTAGAGACGGTCGATTTCGCCAGCGTGGAGTGCAGATAAAATTTCGGAAGGAACTGTGTTGGCATCGCCGCTGTAGAAGATTGTTTTGCCATTATGATTAATCAAAAAGCCGTAGCACATCATATTGGGAACATGCGAAACTTCAATAGCTTTCACCGAAAAGTCCTCATGCACGAGTTTAGTCGCACAAACAAATTCGTAAAAATGGGGTTCTATCCCTTGTAGCGCCAGCAAATCGACGACGTTCGACTGGACATGGAAGACTCGTACACGTTGGTGATTCACAATGAAATGATAGGAAATCAAACTACCCAGACTTCCCACATGATCTGCATGAAGATGCGTCAACAGCACCCAAATCTCATATTTTTCCAAATCCACAGTGCGTAGCAAACGTTCAAACACCGTCTCTCCGCAATCAATCAAGTAAAGCCTCTTATCTATCGTAACATATGCACTAGTATTCCCCATGCTCGGATTAAACGCAGAACCTCTGCCTAAAAATTTTAAGCTCAACACCACACCCTCACAATCTGTTCTTATTCTTTAATGCCTGCGCTAACGAAGCTGGCCATGAATTGTTTTTGAAGAATGAAGAAGGCGATTAATAATGGTAAAACGATAATCAATGTCGCTGCACACACATTCGCCCATTGCATATTCGCCTCTTTGGATTTAGCGAAAATGGCTAGACCCACCGTCAAGGTGCGATTTTCCGGGGAATTGGTCACTATCAAAGGCCACAAATAGTTATTCCAGTGGTAGCTCACGGAAATCACCGCAAAACTCATGTAGGCAGCCTTAGCATTGGGCATATACACACGCCAAATTGTTTGCCAAGTTGAAGCACCATCCATCCGTGCGGCTTCCGCCAGAGCAGGTGGAATCGATTTAAAATGCTGTCTTAAAAGAAAAATCGCTAGTGCACTGCCGTAGAAAGGCAACATGATACCAAGCTTTGTATTAGTCAATCCCAACTCCGACAGCGTCATAAAGTTGGGTGTAATCAAGACATCGTTAGGGATGATAATTTGTACAAAAATAATGGCAAAAATCAAACTCTGCCCTTTAAACTTCATGACGCCTAATGCGTAAGCCGCTATAGTTGAAGTAAAGAACTGCACCCCAAAGGTCACAAAAACTAAAATGAGCGTATTCAGATAATAAGTTGCGAACGGAATTGCATTCCAAACATATTTGATGTTGTCCAGCGTAAAACGTGTGTTAGGCAATAAAGTCATGCTAAAACTAGGTTCGCTAAGTGCTGTTCCAAGCATCCAAATCAAAGGAATCAGAAAGATGAGTGCCAGTAGTACCGAACCAGCAGTAATAAAAATTGCTTTCGTATGTTTCATCACTAGCCCCTCCTAATTGTAATGAATGCGTTGGTCTTGCCTTAAGAAGCGTGGCAAAGAGACCACCAATAGCAAGAGCAGCATAATGACCGTCAAGGCCGAGGACAAACCATAATTAAAATTTGTAAATCCTTGTTGATAGATATAGTAAAGCAACAAAGTACTTGCGTTATTGGGTGCGCCTTCTGTCATGATCATGACATGGTCGACCAACTTGAAGCCATTGGTGAGCGAAATAGTGGAAACGAAGAGGAAAGTTGGGGCAAGTAATGGGAAGATAATTCTTCTGAAGCTTGCCCAGCTGTTGGCGCCATCAATTTTGGCGGCCTCTAGGACTTCTGTCGAGATGCTCTGGATTCCTGATAAAAAGAAAATCATCACGTAGCCTGCTTCTTTCCAGATATACATGACAGACATGGCAGGCAAAACAGTGTTTTTGTTTGATAAAATATTCAGTGGCTTTCCGCCTAATGAAATGATGAGTTGATCTAGCAAACCATTTCTTGCCATATAAATGAACATCCAAATGCTCGCAACGGCAATCATTGGTAAAATAACCGGAGTGAAAAACGCGGTGCGCAAAAATCCTTGCGCCTTCGTTCTGCGGTTGACCAGGATCGCTAAGCATAGGCCGAATACCATGCTGGGAATCACCGTAAGTAGAGCAAAGAAAAGGGTATTTCCCATAATTTTCCAGAATAATGCAGAAGAAAATAGTCTAAGGTAATTGTCTACCCCAATCCATTCCGGAGCTTTCATGCCCATCTTAAAATTCGTTAAACTCAAGTAAGCGCTACGAAAAACCGGATAAATCGTAAAGATTAGCATAATGATCAGCGCTGGAGACACTAATGCCCAAGCACTCAAATCATTGAGCAATTTACGTTTTTTATAGCCCGGTGAGATCTTAAGCGCTTGCTTTTTTATCGCTGGAGTATTCATAACTTAAGCTTCCTTTATTGATAGGCAATCTTGCCGGTTCACTAAGGGATTAGATAAGAAACGCAGAGTATAAGTCAAACTCATACCCTGCGCACTATGACTAATTATTGATATTCAGATAGAACATCTTCGGCTTCTGCTTGAGCTGCGTCTAATGCCTCCTGAGCTGTCATATCACCTACTACAGCTGCTTGGATATGGTCATTTAAAACACGCCAAATCTGTGATGCATTATAAGTGGTGAGTTCAGGTTTTGCATAGGGAAGTTGCTCATAAGCGACTGAAGCTTGAGGCACTTCTGCGTAGTAGTTTTTGATTAACTCTGTTTCAAAACATGATTGTCTAGTGGCAACGTAGCCAGTATCCAAACTCCATTGTGCGGCACGTTCCGTTTCCGTTGCAAACTTGATGAAACGCCAAGCTGCATTGACTCTGTCTTCAGAGATTCCGCTAGAAATATAGAAGTTACCGCCACCTGTAGGTGCTCCTTTTTGTTTATGTGCTGGCAAAAACGCTGTACCAAATTCGAAATTTGCATTGCTATTGATGTTAGCCATGTTACCTGTGGTGTGGTAAATCATTCCAACCTCACCCGCCAAGAATTGCGTAGGTAAGTCTGTCCATTGAACAATTCCTTCAGCCATAGCCTTGTATTTGTTTTGTAGATCAAGCCAGAATTGGAGTGCTTCAACGTTTTCAGGGGTGTTGAAGAAGACGCTTTTGCCATCCTCACTCATCAAATTAATGCCGCCTACACTATTCTGTAGAGCAAAACCCGTAAATGCCCATTGTGCAGAACCAGAGTTGAGCGCAATACCGACACCGTAGCGCTGGTCATTCGTCAACTTGGTCGCATAATCTGCAAGCTCTTCCCAAGTTGTGGGTGGTTTTTCTGGATCAAGTCCAGCTTCAGCGAACATATCCTTATTGTAGTAGAGCACCATCGTGCTTCTTTGGAAGGGAATGGAGTAAATCTTGCCTTCAACATATGAGTCTTCCATGAAACCTGGCAAAAAGTCCGCGATGTACGCTTTTCCTTCTTCACCATCCGCTGCTATGAGTTCGTCTAAAGGCATCGCCATGTTAGTCGAAGCCATAGTAAATCGTTGTGTCGCTAAGCTAACAAATACATCTGGTGGTGTTCCGCCCTGCACGGCAGTTTGAATCTTCGTTACCGTATCATCGTAATTTCCCGTGTAGACTGGCTCAACAATAACATCTGGATTAGCGGCATTAAAATCTGCACAGATTTTTTCAATTAATTGAGCAGCTGAGCCACCTACGTTAACCGGATAGTAAAAACTCAATTTTAATGGACTGCCTGTACTAGCTGCTGTTGTTTCTGTTGGTGCTTCTGCGTTAGCGGCCGTTGTAGTTGTGGCTGCTTCGCCATTACCAGCGGGTGCAGCAGTCGTTGTAGCGGCAGCTCCGCCACCACACGAGGCTAGAAAGAGTCCTAAAGATAGGATTCCAGCCAGAATTTTGGACATTTTTTTGTGCTTCTTTTTCACGAAATTTCCTCCAAACGCAATACTTTCTGTAGTGGATTAATCTGAGATACATTCTGCAGTGAACAAAACTTGTCCACGCTTACACGTATTATACGGAGAATTATTGAAACGTGTCAATCAAGCGTTTCGTCAATATGACCGAAAATTATTAGATTTCAATTAATATTCTGTAAAATTCTGCTTAACAATCATTTATTAAATACGCAGTTCTACACTTTTTACATCTGTGCTGGGAATTGAAAATTTTCTATGCTTCTAGCATACTGAATGACGTTAGATCTTCTTGGCAAAACTAACACCATCCTATGAAGCTGAACTTGACGAGGCAAATGGCATGATAACGATAAAAGATATTGCTAAAGCCGCAGGTGTGGCCCAGGGAACGGTATCAAACGTGCTCAACGGAAAAGGCAATGTCAGCAGCGAAAAAATCAAACGCGTTTTGGATGCCGTGACAAATTTAGGTTATATACCAAACGAGAAAGCCAAGTTACTAAGAAAAGGCCAGACCGATACGCTGGCGATGATTTTGCCAAACTTACGCTCACATCAATACAACGACTTCTACTTTCATTTCAAAAATCACGCTGAAGATAATGGCTTCTCCGTCGCGGTATATATTAGTAATGACAATGAAGAATTGGAAAATGCGGTCTTACAAGAACTACGTTCATTAAAGCCCATGGGCATTGCAACATTCAGTACATTGCTTGCTGCCAATGGACTCAATCCCTATCTCAATGAAAAAGGCGTGCCTTTCGAGAATTTGGTGTTTGCGGAACGAGAGCCAGGGTTTTCGGCTTCGTTTATTGGCTTTGATTTTGCCAAAGCAGGACTAGCGATGGCTGAAAAAGCAATTGAGATGAAATATACCAGCATTTGCCTTTTAACCAGTCGCTTAGAACTCACGCATCAGCAGATGTTCTACGAAGCCTTTATGGCTGCAATGAAAAAAAAGAACTGCCGAGTGCATACTGTGCAAACGGACGACTTTCGCAAGTCTCAGAACATCATGCATATTTTTTCGGATATATCACCGCAAGCAATTATTATTTCTGACTACGCCCTTGCAGAGAGCGTGAAAGATATGAATAATGCCTTGTTTCCGGAGTGCAAGATGGAAATCTACACGGTCTCTCCTGTTTTCACTATGCCTGAAACGGACTTTCACAAATATGAATTGGACTATCGTCACCTAGGGAAAGCTTGCGCGGAATTATTAATTAAGCAAAGTGCTAGGTTCAGCCGAGTTCAGAATCAAATTTTGGAGAATACCGGGTTTAGGACATGGTTCCCACATAGCGAAAACGATTCAGCTAGTTCGGTTCTTGACTCTTCGGAGTCGGTCCACTCAGATGTTGGCTCATTGGAGTCGGTCAACTCTGATGTAAATTCTTCTAATTCGGCTAGTTTTGCAGTAAAATCTTCAAATTTGACTAGCTCATCAGCAATCTCTTCAGCAAAAAATCTTGCCCTAAAAACTTTTGATAAGAATCCACCCTTAAATATTTTGACCCTCGACAGTCCTAGTGCTTACATTATGCGCAACTTATCACGCCTATATACACAAAAAACTGGGATACCAATCAACGTCACCATATACGCTTATGACGAAATCTATGAAGCGTTTTCTTATATGGGACAAGATTCTGTTTTTGATATTTTCCGCTTAGACGTGTCGTGGCTAAGTTGGTTCGCCGAAAAAATTCTGTTGCCTCTTGACGTGATTGATCCCAAGATTTCTGATAGTCTTGGCGATTTTTTAGAAGGTACTGAGGAGCACTTCAGTCGCATACACGGACGGATTTATGCATTGCCTTCAAGCCCTAGTGTTCAGATGCTTTTCTATCGAAAAGATCTCTTTGAAGACCCCATGCTGAGAAGAATCTATTACGAGCGCTATAAGACCGAGCTTGTGCCGCCCACAAGTTTTCAAGAATTCAACCATATAGCAGCTTTCTTTACCAAACGAAACAATCCACTTTCTCCCGTGGATTATGGCGCAACGATTACTCTAGGATCAACTGGAGTAGCAGGTTCAGAATATTTGGCTCGTCTCTTCAGTCACCAAGACCATCTCTACAACGAGAAAGGACAGGTGCGTTTAGATGCACCCTTTGCCATAAAAGCGATGGAAGAACTGGTTGCGCTTAAAGAGTATACAGATCCAAAGTATAGCGCTTGGTGGACTAAGACGGCGGGAAGTTTTGCCGACGGAAATGTTGCGATGGCGATTTTGTACAGTAACTATGCATCTGATTTGCTCAGTTCTAGTTCTAAAATCGTTGGTAGCATTGGTTTTGCCAAGGTGCCAGGTAATAATCCTGTATTAGGTGGCGGCGCCTTAGGTGTCGCGAAAAACTCTACACAAGCTGACAAAGCACTAAATTTCATCAAATGGATTTGTAGCGAGCCTGTCGCCTCTGCGGCGACTTTACTAGGGGGAGTTTCCCCTTGTAAGAAATCATACGAAAACTATGAAATTCTCAATAATTACCCATGGCTGAATCTAGCAAAGAACTGTTTCGTTTTGGCAAAAGGACGCCGCACACCCCCTCACTCCACAAAACCCTTTGACGAACGCTACTTCCTCAGCATCATTGGTATCGCAGTCAAAAACGCACTAAGTGGCGCCCAAACCCCACAAGAAGCTTTGCGACGCGCACAAGAATTGTACGAGATGCATTTTGGGGATTAGGCTGGGGCTGGGGTTGGGGTTTCGGTTTGTGCTGGGATGGGTTTGAGCTGGGGGGAGTTATCGATCTGGACAAAACTTGGGGTTGTATTAAATCCCAAAATCTGAGCTTGAGCTGGGGGAGTTACCGATCTGGACAAATTTTCAAGCAAAGCTAGTGGAAGGCTGGCGTGAACCTCCCCCGCCTGCAGATTTGTCCATTTAGGGGGTAGTTCTGGACAAATTTTCAAGCAAAGCTAGTGGAAGGCT
>CAZNNL010000050.1:7240-13641 GCA_964574395.1 uncultured Oscillospiraceae bacterium
TGTCCATTTAGGGGGTAGTTCTGGACAAATTTTCAAGCAAAGCTAGTGGAAGGCTGGCGTGAACCTCCCCCGCCTGCAGATTTGTCCATTTAGGGGGTAGTTCTGGACAAATTTTCAAGCAAAGCTAGTGGAAGGCTAGCGTGAACCTCCCCCGCCTGCAGATTTGTCCGCTTAGAAAAGGACCTCCAAAAGAATCAACTAATATTTCCTATTAATTATGTTTTAGGACTTAGACCCTATGATTTATCTTTTACTTTTCTTGTGCTGATGTTAGAGAAATTTTAATTTATACTTCAAATGTCTGGATTCATTTTGCCCAAAGTTTTATTTCAAGATAAAATCGTTTAAGCACAAATACATAATACAAGGAGCCAACATGAAAATCGAAGCCTTAAAACAAACGTTTTCAGTCTGCGAGTTACAGGATAATTCACAATTCAATCTTGATTATGACCTTTATTTTCTTGGCAAAACAGACCAGGAAATCTCCTTGGTCTGCCCTACTTCACATGTACCTGAAAATGTCATAGCCAGAGAGGATGGTTGGCGCGCTTTCCGCATCGTTGGCGTTTTGGACTTTTCACTTATTGGTATATTATCGAGGATTGCCACTTTGTTAGCTGAAAGCCAAATCGAAATTTTCGTTATTTCGACTTTTAATACGGACTATATCCTCACAAAAGAAGAACAATTCGACGAAGCTTTATTAGTATTAGCACAGGCAGGCTACGATGTCGTTGCTACCAAGTCTGTGTGATAAATTATGCTCGTGGCAAAAACGCCAGCACAACACGAGGCCGCCGTGTTGGAGCGGAACTTTTGTCATTTCCAAGCCCGTTCGTCCCTAGGTCAAGCACCTCACTAAACCATATTTTCCAAGTTTTTTGACAACTCGTAGCCGTGCTGCTCTTGACGCAGAGCCACCAAAAGATTGAGTACAATAGTGCTTTTGCGCATTTCTATAGTGAGGTTTTGAAGTAATTCTACTTTGTTTTCCATTTATTATTTTCCAAACATCCACAGACGAGCGTCTGCTGCGCTTTGAAATCTTATCTCACAGTGCTCAGCGGCAGGATAGAATCTAGTAGACATGACTGCTGCCCCTTCATTAATAAAAAATTCTAAAATTGAAGCATCAGCAATTACCCGCAACGATTGCAACGAAAGAGATGACAAGTTCCGTGTCTTGCGTCCGCCTCCTGCTTCGCTAAGATGCGTCAAACTACAGCCATTTTCATCCCAAGCAAAACGTAAATCTTCCCCAATTTCAAAATAACCTGCATTTTCCTGAATCGCACTAAGCACAAAATCAAAACACAAACTATCTACAACAGTGCTTTGAATAGGGGCAGTAGCCACATTAGCTTGCGCATCAAGAGTAAACAAAAGCTCTTGAGCACGCAGAGACAAAAGCTCCTCCGGCGGATTTTGGTACACTTTTCCCTCTTTCAAACTAAGCACACGTGGTAAGCTAAGACAGTGTTGCCAAGCTCTAGCACATGTAGGGTTACTATATTCTTTGTCGCTATCCGGAACACCAGACCAGGCGATTAGCAGGCGTCTTTCATTTTCATCGGCAAAAGTCTGCGGAGCATAGAAATCAAAGCCATAATCCCATTCAACAAAGGTCGACGCATCTAACTCTAGAACCTGACGTGCGTCTGCTCCAGTCTGCCCTGCCACACGTACCACGTCAGGTTCCAGCAAAAAGTAGCCACTTTGATAAACATTTTGAAACTTGTCTAAGCCACGTTCAAGACCTTGCGGGGAGATCGATAAGACATACCATTCTTTGCCCGCCTCATCCACCAGAGGAAAAATGTCCGGACATTCCCACATGTAGCCAAAGCCATCTACAGCACGTATTTCCTGCAGCAAATTCCACTGCGCTAGATCATCACTAAAATAATGCAAGACTGCACCATGGCTAGCCCTAGACCGCGCACCAAGCACCATGTGATAGCCATCCGTTTCTTTCCAAACTTTCGGATCACGTATATGACAACTGTAGTCATCTGGATAATCTTCATTCTTTAAAATGACTTCCTTAGTACCTAAGCTCAAATCTCTAAGTAGCGGGACACGCAGAGTCGCAGAACCACGACCTGCATTGATGTAGTCATAGTCTCCATCAAACTTGACATTGCCAGTATAAAAAAGCCAGGCTTCCTCGCCTTCAATAAATGCACTACCCGAATAAACGCCATGGCAGTCATAGGGACTATCGGGCAAGAGAGGTGCCCCCTCATAATGCCAGTGCAATAAATCTTCCGAGCTGTAATGGCCCCAGAGCTTTAAGTCACTTCCGTCTACACCATATGGTGCGTATTGAAAAAAAGCTTGGTAGCGCCCCTGAAAATAACAGAGTCCGTTGGGATCGTTGAGCCAGCCGACGGGTGGCATGATGTGAAAACGCATGCGCCACGAATCAACAACGTTCTTAGACAAATAGGCTGTTTCCAGACGAAGTCTTTCTTGTTCGAGCAGTTTAGCTAAGGCATTCATTTGTGCACTCCTGTTTGTGAGGGCTTGGTTTTGCCATTATTATTGGCAAAACCAAACACAATTTAATCTTTATAAAGTACCCATGACACTATAAAAGCCGTCGCAATTGAAGCGAGCATCACCAGTGCATACTGCAAGGTGTATGAAGTTGTGATTAAGAAACCAAAGACACCAGTTACACCATAAGCAGTCGCACCAATACCTGTAATTCCCGCCAGGAGTCCACCAACCAAACCACCAATACAACCTGCAATAAAGGGCTTGCTGTAACGTAAGTTAACACCAAAAATAGCAGGTTCAGTAATCCCCAAGAATGCGGACAAAGAGGCTGGCAAAGCAAGCGCTTTAATCTTTTGTTTCTTTGTTTTTAGCGCTACCGCCAATGCAGCCGCACCTTGACCCACATTAGCAGCCGTAGCAATCGGCATCCAAATATTTAAGCCACCAGCACTGAGCAAGCCCGCTTCAATCGCGTTATACATATGGTGCACACCTGCGACAACTGTAGGCGCATAGAGCGCACCCGTCAACGCAGCGCCAATACCAAAGGGTAGAGCAATGAGCAATTTTGCACCATCCAGCACGAGCGTTTCAGCATAAGAAAAAACGGGACCAATAACAGTCAAAGTGATATAACCAGTAAGCAAAACAGTCACCAAAGGTGTAACGAAGAGGTCAATAATTTCAGGTACAATCTTGTGAAGTTTCTTTTCCAGTGTCGACATCAGCCAAACAGCGATTACCACTGGAATGACGTGCCCTTGATAGCCAACCAGCGGTACCTCAAACAAACCGAACCAAGCAGAGACCATAGGCACTGATTCCGCGCTAGCCACTGCCCAAGCATTCATCAGGTTAGGATGAATCATAATCATACCGATAACAGCGCCAAGGAATAAGTTTCCGCCAAAGGTCTTAGCGGCACTAACGGCAATTAATATTGGCAAAAACACAAATGCCGCATTACTGAACAGAGAAAGTATCGAAAAAAGTCCTGAATCGCCGAGACTTGGGATCGCTTTGCCAAGACCTTCCAATAGCCCCATCATCAGGCCCGAAGCAACAATCGCTGGGATAATAGGAACGAAAATATCGCCAAGTGTTTTTATCGCACGCTTGAATGGACTTTGTTTGGCTGCGGCAGCTTGCTTGACCTCTTCTTTTGTTCCTTCAGCGACACCACTCTCATTAGTGAACGCATCATAGACCTTGTTAACAACACCTGTTCCAAAAATAATTTGAAGCTGTCCGGCTGAACTAAAAACGCCTTTTACTCCTTCAATATTTTCAACGGCTTCTTGATCCATCTTCTCATTGTCGGCGATAACCAGACGAAGACGTGTCGCACAATGTGCGGAAGAGACGATATTGCTTCGTCCACCTACTTTTTCGATTACTTCATGCGCAATTCTTTGATAGTCCATGCTTCCTCCTAGATTGGGGATTTTAGATATTGCATGTAATCGATACCATGCTCTTATATTCGTTATTTTGTTAAATACATGTTTTTGATGTATTTTTTTGTGGTATCAATTTCATGCCTTCTTGATTTATACTCGCTTTCTTTTTGTTTGTAAATAGCTTGAATAATTTTTGTTTAATATCTATTAAATTACTGCAAATTTTTATGCAATATAGCAAAATTACGCCGAAGAATCAGACTCTGAAATTGCAAATAGTAAGCTACATCAAACTCCACTTTGACATAGCGGATTATTTGTTACGGAGAACGTTTCAAAGTTCGTGAAAATCACTTAATTAACGCAAACCCTTGTTCTTCGTTACGGAAGCACCTAAACTAACGTGTAGAACCTTTATAGCTTATCTTATAAGCAATTTTTATTTCTTTTTTGCTGGCGTTTTCATCAACGATGGATTGAAGTAAGAGTTCTGCTGCCACTTGGCCGCTCTCTTCGTAAGGAAAAGCAATAGAGGTGATAGTAGGGTTAGCCACATCGGATATGAAGGTGTCTCCTACACCAGCAAGTTGAATGTCATGGGGGATGGTTTTGCCAATAGAATGAAGATGCTGTAGCGCACCAACCGCCATATTGTCGGTCGCACAAAAAAGTGTATCGATATCCGGGTGAGCCTCAAATAATCTGGAGCAAGCTTCACGTGCAGCATGAAGGTCGAAGCGCGCCTCTTCAAAAAATACCTTTTCACTTTTCCCAAGCTCCCGCAGCGCATCCCAATAAGCTCTCCGCCTATCTGAACCAGCCGCTTGATCAGCCTCAGTCGCGGCAATCATGGCAAAAACCTTTCCATTCTGCGCGAGCTTAGAAGCCAAGGCATACACAGCCTCATAGTTGTCGTGATAAACAGAATTTACACCGAGCATCCTCTGCCCTAGCAAAACAAATGGCACATCTAGATTCTTAATACGTTGCTTATGTTTTGCCGAAAGCACTGTACCAATCAAAATAACACCATCGACCTGCTTGTTGCGAAATAAATCAAGAAATTTAAGTTCCTCTCGCTCATCATTTTCCGTATCACCCAAAACAAGCAAATACTTTTCTTGCGTGAGGACTCTATTAATCCCCGCCACCATACGGCTAACCGTTTCTGAATTTATTTTGGGGATGATAACGCCAATCGTCCGTGTCTGTTTGGTGCGCAGCATTTGGGCATGCGGTGAAGGCGAAAACCCTGTTTCTTCAACAATGCGCCGAATAATCTGTTTTTTTTCTTCACTGACATAGCCTTGATTAAAATAACGTGAAACCGTTGCCGTTGAAACACCGGCAAGTTTGGCAATTTCACTAATTGTCATGCGCTGCACCTCCTATTTTGCTTATCATACCGTTTTGTAGGTGGATTGTCTTTGTCCGTATTTGTCTATTCTGTATCAGACTCAGCATGTGTAACAATTCAGAGGTCTATACAAGTGTTTCGAGTCAACGATTCAGTCGGGGGAGGTTTAGTTGGAGGGTGGCTGTGGGTTGCGAATGTTGGAGCGCAATTTTTGTCAATTTCGCTAACTGTCCGCCCCACACGGACAGTTTTGCGATTTTGTTCGCGACACTAAAAAGCGACTGGACAAATACTCGAGCTTTGCACAAATTATTGGTAAAAAGTAGCCATTTAAATCGAATTATGGACAAAAATCATGAGCTTTGCACCGTTTTTCGTGCAAAGCTCGAGTTTTTGTCCAAGACAGGGTCAGCAGAACCATTTCAGCACTTCGATACTGTCCTTATTTGTAAATTATGTAAGCGCTCCAAAATCGTCGTACTGAGGTGCACTTCCGAAAATGATTTATGCCTCTTGACCTTAAAAATCGCCCTTCCTCCCTCCATCCCTGCAAGGTTGAGCAAACAAAATTGGCAGACCTCTGAATACTTACCAGCATGCTTATTTTCCAATGCAAGATATTCCTGATTCAATTCGTCACGCAGCGAGTGACCATTTGGAAATGCCAGAAAAAACTGTCGCATATATTTCAAATTTGTAACGGTGAATCCCTTTCCGAATTCTTTTGTCATTCGCTTTGATAGCTCTTTGAGCAGACCGACACCATATTCCGCCTTTTCACCCCCACCTTGTTCATCAATGATTTTTTTACCAATATTCCAATAGGCTTCTACCATTGCAAAGTTTGCCGTTTGATAAACCTTGTTTCTGGCACTAATCAAAATAAGTTTGATGTCGCGATAGAGATTATCATTCATACAAGCTGTCTCCTTCATATTTCTTGCCAATAATGAACATATGACATTGTACATCGCTTACCATCTTTCCGTGACAGTAAAAGCACAACCATCTGCCAAGATGCGCACCCACTTAAGCTAGTCACACCTCAGTGTTGGCGCCCTGTACTATAGAAAACCAGCAGGAATCGCTCTAAGCTTTTCATCTAGCATTATTAATTCAGGATTCAGGTTGATGATGGC
>CAZNNL010000051.1:0-13433 GCA_964574395.1 uncultured Oscillospiraceae bacterium
ATGCTAGGGGGTGGTGGGTGCTGTGGCTGTGGGCAGTTTTGACGGTCTCGGGGAGTTAGCGCTACGAGAGCGGCTTTTTTGGCCACCCCACCCCAAACTCAAACCAACCAAGCCCACCCCAAACCTGGCCAAAGCAAAAAGAAAGGCCCCGGTTGCGCTGCAGTCCAAAGCCTTTCTGAATACGTGTTGGGATAATAACAGTTGATTAACGTTTGCTGAACTGTGAAGCTTTACGCGCTTTTTTCAAGCCGTATTTCTTACGTTCTTTCATGCGGGAATCGCGTGTCAAGAAGCCAGCTTTTTTCAAGGTTGGGCGATAGGTTTCGCTGTCATATTCGTTGAGAGCTCTGGCGATACCGTGACGAATAGCACCGGCTTGGCCTGAAAGACCGCCACCATGCACGTTACAGAATACGTCAAATTTTGACAAGGTATCTGTTGCGGTTAATGGTTGACGTACGATAAGTTTCAAAGTATCGAGACCAAAATATTCTTCGAGGTCTTTGTTGTTAACGGTGATGCTTCCGTTGCCTGGCAAAATGCGTACACGTGCGACGGCATTTTTACGACGTCCTGTACCCCAGGTATAAGTTTTTGCGCTTTTAGTAGCCATTTAGTTAATCCTCCCTTATGCCTTTGGATCTAAGACGATCGGTTGCTGTGCAGTATGCTCGTGTTCGGAGCCTGCGTATACTTTTAGTTTTTTATACATGCTGCGTCCAAGGGAGTTTTTAGGCAACATGCCTTTAACTGCCGTTTCGATAATTCTCTCGGGATGTTTCTGCATCATGTTGGCATAGCTTGTTAGTTTCATGCCGCCAGGATAACCTGAGTGACTGAAATATGTTTTTTGTAATGCTTTGTTACCTGACAGAACGACCTTTTCAGCATTGATGACGATGACGTAGTCACCGGTATCGACACCAGGGGTGAATTCAGGTTTGTTTTTTCCAATTAGAACACGTGCGATGGCGGTTGAAAGACGACCTAAGGTTTGGCCTTCCGCATCGACGATGTACCATTTTCTTTCGAGTTCAGCGGGTTTCGCCACAAATGTACTCATTACGATTCTCCTTCAAAATTAAGCGGTCACAGCCGCATTTCTGCATTTCGTGCTTTGTTAGAATATCATGCATTTGAAGGAAGTCAAGCTTTTTCTCAAAATATTTGAACAATTCAGCTATTTTCTTGATTATTCTCCTGAATTCGCCTTTTTCTGATGATTTTATGAAAGATTAAGCAAAGTATCAGAACAGCTACGCCAACCAAACTGAGCATCACAGCAGTTTGAAATCCTGGCGGCACGAATCGTAGTTCTATTGTATGCTCACCCTCAGGAACGGCGACAGCCATAAAGCCATTGGCAACGTGGGTCGGCTTTATGCTTTCCCCGTCAACTTTTGCTTCCCAAGAAGCATCGTAAGGAATCGTCAAGAAAAGTTGACCCGCTTTTTCGGCTACCACAGTACCCATGACCCAGCTGTCCGAATAAGCAGAAACATTTAGTCCGCCTTTTCTCCACGCCTCAACGTTTGCCAGCAGTGCATCATGGTTTGACGCGGCAGCATAAATCGAAATATTGCGTGACTTATCTTCTTTGGTCGATATTTTGACTTTCACTTGTTGTCCAAGTTCTACATAACCACAATCAAATATTTCTTGTGTATTAATGCTGCGATTATCGGCAAAAGTAGTCGTCGCTTCACTCGCTTCGATGGCACCTTGTACTGCAGTTGGCGCCACTCCCCCAACCGTCTCACTTGTATCCGTGCTACTTCTGCTGCTTGTAGCACCGGGTTCTGTGAGCGAATTCGTTGTTTGCACTACGGGAGGCAAGGACACGTTTACAATACTCATGTCTACTTGCGTCTCCGCACTGACATTGAGGTAAAAATACAGATGCTCTGACTTTTCTGGGGTGATTGTAAATTCAATGGTGCCGCTGAGCTTACTGTCTCCAGGTGTAGCTTGTAAGCCGTCGTCGACCAAAGTGTTAAAACTGTAATTGCCAGCTTTTTGGTCACCGATTGTACGCGGCTCATACACCGCTTTATGCTGACCACTTGCGCTGATGAAATTGTTCTGTACCGTAAAGGGATTGTTGCTATAGGTATCCCAAGCAAAAATCTGATCATTCACCATGAAACCCAAGGGTAAAGCTTGCGGGTTCCGATAGACATGCACCTTATCGTCCGAGACCACCAATTCTAATTTCGGGTCGCGTATCGGTTTTTCCTTGTTGATTAAGTACTTCACGCCAAAGACAGCGTTCATGAGATCCGTCGAGGCCATGTACTTATAGCTGTTGATGTTATTGCCATGGTAACCCAACTTGCGCATCAATTGAGCCGTCGTTTCATAGGAAGTCGAAGAAAACAGCGTCACCCCTTTATATCCGTACAAGGACGGGCTGTTGGTGGTTTTTTGCTGAATCATTTCCATGCGCCAGAATGCTGGATCATTTTTCTCAAGTTCCGCTATCTCTGAGCGCATGCGCAGGAAATCATTATTGAAATCACCGCGCGACGTATAGTACTCATTCTTATGAATATAGACGACCGACAATAAGGTGTTGATCAAAAGCTCTGTCACAATAATCATACTCAGGGCAAAAGCAACATTCCTAAAGGAACGAAAACCTTTATTCTCACGAAAAGCCGCCAATATTGCGACGTAGACGATAAAGAAGAAAATACTCAAGTAAACAGAAACATGGCTAAGGTCATTTTTCAGCACTTCTTCTGCCAAGATCGCATACAGTACAGCAATCGCTCCGGCAGCCGCAATCATCTTGCGCGGAAGGGTCCGAATGTACGTCAATGTGCGGAAGCTAATAATCAGCAGCAAAATGCTATAAACAAAGGCATAACGGAAAGGCAATTGGTTGGGATAATGCGTTCCATGCCAAATAAAATCCAGATAATTATTAGAGAAACTCAGGAACATAAAAAACAGCAGACCTAAATGCCAAAGTTTTTCTTTCATCTTTATTTCTTTAACAAAAATATACAAGGGCACCATAAGCATGGCAAAAACACCCACATAGATGTTCGGTAAACCTTCGCGAATCGCAGGTTCAACAGCCACTAATTGGCGCTGTAGGAAGTCAAAAATGGAAAAGTTCATGGTAACCGAAGCGGGGAAAGCATCGCTGGTCGCTGAAGTGCCCTGCAAGGCGAGGTAGGTCGGCAAGGCCATGACGGCTGAAACCAAAGCTCCGAGTAAGGATGCGCCGGCGAACTGTAAACCCTTAAATAAGAAGTGTCGTGCGGGGCGGTTTTTTGCCAAAATACTATCGCTTTCGTATGAGAAATACGCTACGAAAAAATAGAGCGCGGTGAACATACACACAAAAAGAGCAATATAGTAATTGACGGTTATGCAGGCCGCGAGGCTTAGGACATAGAGAAGGAAGCGGCTTTCTTTGAGCAGGCGGAGCAAGCCCAATAATACTAATGGCAAAAAGATTATGGCATCAAGCCACATGATGTCCCAAGAATACGCCAACATGAAACCAGATAGCGCGAAGGCTGAGCTCATGGCGATTACGATATAGTCTGTGCCTACTTGCGAAGTGTAACGTAAAGCCGGCGCTGGCCCGTCGCCGATAGTGCGCATTTTGGAGGGGCAATAGCCATGTAGGAACATAAAAGACGTTGTCGCACCGATGCTGCCAATTTTCAGCAAAGTCAGCAAGGTAACCGCTTCTGTCAAATAATCTGGTGGAAAGAGCACCAGCAGAATGTTAAAAGGCGAGGCCGAATAATAGGCAAGCTGCGCATAAAAGTTCGTGCCCAAACCGCTGTTCCACGAATAAAAAAACGACTCTCCGCCCAGAATTTTGTCGCGGAGCTGTGCCAAGAAAGGCGCGTACTGATGGTAAAGATCGATGGTTAAAGGCGTTTTATTGCCAATCGGAAAAAAGTTGTTACTCGCATAGGCAAAAGCCAAAGCGACAAACGGTATGAGGAAAGAAAAGAAAACAATCTTCTTGTTCGAAAGGGGCTGACGCACTTTCTTTTTCTTCACGGGAGCGATCGGTCCATCATGGGCAGTCATGCTCATTTGTGGGTTAGTTTGTTCACTGACTTGGACCGCGTCTTCAGCGCTCGGGTCAGCATTTCCAGAGGCAGCTGCGTTAACAGATATAGCCGCTGAACTTCCAGTCGCCCTTCCGCCACCCTCTTCCTGTCTCAATGCCGATGGCACAAAGCCTTTTTTACGCTTTATTTGTTCTGGCAAAATGCTACGCCTAACGGGTCTAGAAAAGATCTTTTTCCCATGGGCTTGGTCTTCATTCTTGTTTTTCTCAGTATTTATATCATTAAGGTTTGGCTTATTTAGTTCTTCACTCAAGCTTCTTACCTCCAAATATTCTCAACCTATTTTGACATATTTTGACATGCGAAGCGATAAGAAACTATAAATAATTGCCTGAGTTCAAAAATTATCTTTTATTGCTTGTATGAATGCATAGGCTTCATTGTTTGTCATGCCTGCTTCTTGCGCCAAACGCTGAGCCAAGACTTTGACTTTCACGCCAGACGCTAAGTTCTGCTGCACAAACGCTTCACTATCAAACTGAGTCGGCGATTCGGCTGTGACACCCCGCTCCCTCGCTTCCGCCAAGCCTTCCACAACAAGCACAAATTCACCTCGCGGCTCTGTCGCTTGGAAATAGTCAAGTCCTTCTGCCACGGTCATGTACAAATATTCTTCATATCTTTTAGTCATCTCTCGGCAAAAACAAAGCCTCCGCTCGCCAAGCCCGTTTTCTTCTAAATCCTTGAGGGTCTTCAGCAAGCGGTGAGGCGCTTCATACAAGACAGAACTGCTCTTTTCGACCGCCAAGCGTTGCAGTGCTTCTTTTCTGTTTTTGCCCTTAACTTCTAAAAAACCTTCAAACACAAAGCGTCTTGTATCTAAAGCAGATGCAGCTAACGCAGTTGTCAGAGCCGAAGGACCAGGAATCACCGATACCCGAATCCCTTCACGCACACAGGCTTTCACAAGCTCAGACCCAGGATCAGAGATAGCTGGCATGCCTGCATCGCTCACCAAGGCAATACGCAGGCCTTCTTTTAGTTTTTCAAGTAATTCGCTTTCTCTAGCCCTCAGATTATGGGCATGGTAACTTACACGCGGTTTGTGAATATCAAAACGCCCAAGAAGCAAACCCGTGGTACGCGTATCTTCACACGCAATCAGGTCCACCTCTCGCAGCACTTCCAAAGCACGCGAAGAAAAATCCCCATCATTTCCTAAGGGGGTTCCTACAAGATAAAGTACGCCAGCTTCTGTCATCCTTCTCCTTACTGTTTTAAGAATCGATTTTTTCTATAGTTCTCGATTCTCTCAGAATTAAATCTTCAAGCTGCACCGCATCTCTGCCCGTCCATCTTGTAAAGCAATACAAACCTATTTTGGGTGGTTTATCGGCAAAACCACACAGCCTACGCCATTGATTGAGAAACAATCTCGAAGCTTCCATCGCGTCAATCAGTTCCGCTTGTCGCTGCAGCGGGAAGGCCAAACAAAAGCACCCCTCCTCTGCCATGAGCCTTGAACCTAGTTTCGCTAAGTCTTCAACACTTAAGGCAAAATCAAAACGCGCCACTTGACGCTCCAAAATCAGGTTATTTTCTATTATATCTAAAGCAGTTAATTTATTGTTTTGAATTTGTTCTTTTGAGGCCGCGATACCGTCTCGCGGAAGCTCTTTTCGATATGGAGGATTACAAACAATCAAATCTAGCCTTCCCCAAGGCCAAGCTGTCTCAATAAACGCACGGGCATCTTTCATGACAATTAAGCTTCTTTTGGCGATACCTTGCTCGGACAGGTTGCGGCGGGCTAGCCGAGCTAAGCGCAAAACCTTCTCAATTCCAAAGGCCAGCGCATGGGGGAAAGTATCGGCTAAAAGACTAATGATCATCCCTGCACCGCAGCCGATGTCTAATATGCTTTTGGGTTCGTGATTGGGGTGAAGGTTTTGCCAAGATTGCTCGCTAAAATGTGCGAGTGAGACAGCATCCTCCCCCGAACGAAAGGCATCCTTGTATTGCCAAAGCTTCTTGTTTCCTCGTCCGAGGTCTGTGCTGTCCAAAATTTTATCCCCTAAAAAAAGCAGCCTTGCCATAAGACAAAGCTACTTTAGTTAAACTAATTCATATGATTCACAGCTCTGTCGCAGTGAAATTATTTCATTAGCGTGACTCAGTGGCGTTATTAGCCAGCTGAGATAGCAGAAACAGGGCAAACAGCCTCGCAAGCACCACAATCAATGCAGGTTTCTGGATCGATGTTGTACTGAGTCTCGCCAGCGCTAATCGCGTTGGTGGGGCACTCGGGTTCGCAAGCACCGCAGGAAATGCATTCTTCTGAAATTACGTATGCCATGTATAAATCCTCCTCTTGTGCACAATGTCTTCATTGTGTTGGGTATATTCGAACTTTAGGTTCGGCTTCATTTTAGCAAAGGCATTTCTGTGGTTCAATGATGTAGCTCACAAATTAGCAAAGGCTTACAGGGTGCTTGTATTCCCATTTCAGCAATCGCCGCATCCTGCCAAGCTTAATTTTCTGTCTTTGGTTTTCGATTTCTACCTGAGCCGCGTCTACCACGGGGACGACCTTTGCCTTCGCGCGGCTTATTCGCCTCACTTTGTTTCTCAATGACAACACTTTTTTCAGTATAGATTTCGACTTGCACAGCACCACTTGGAGAAACGAATGCGACTGCTTCCGAAGTATACGTCTCATCAATTTGAAGACCTAGCACTGGTCCGGCACCAGATTGTGTAGCATCGGCGTTTGCACCTTGTTTCGACGGGCATGTCTCGCAGGGTGCGACAGGGCTTGCCATGCGTTGTTCTTTAGAAGCGGGGCGTTTGCGTCTATGCGAGGCAACTTCGTTGTGGCCTTTTTGGTATTGGAGTTCAGCAAAAGGAAATTGCACAATCTCCTCGCCGTTGGGTCCGTAAATTAAAACGCCAGCTCGCTCACGCAACAAATCCACCGTGATGACGCGCCCTTCACCTTGAGGAGATTGGACGGTGCTCCCTTGTTTAGGTGCAATTTTGCGTGCGTCTTCGTAAGCTTCTTGCTCGTACTTGAGGCAGCACATGAGGCGACCGCAGCAACCAGATATTTTGGTAGGGTTCATGGATAGGTTTTGGAATTTTGCCATTTTTACCGAGACTGGGACGAAGTCATCAAGGAAGGTAGAGCAGCAGAACGTGCGTCCACAAATACCTACACCACCCACCATTCTCGCTTCATCGCGCGCTCCGATTTGTCGCAATTCAATGCGGCGATGGAAAGTTGTTGCTAAATCTTTTACAAGTTCACGGAAGTCGACACGATTTTCCGAGATGAAATAGAAAATGATTTTTTGTCCATCAAAAGTATATTCCACATCCACTAACTGCATGTCTAGGTCGTGGCTTTCGATGCGTTCGCGCGCGATTTTATAAGCCTCTTTTTCTTTGAGTATGTTTTTTTGATAAACGTCTTCGTCGGCTTGGTCAGCTTTGCGCAAAACCGGACGTAGCTCTCCAAACAGCTTCTCTTCCGCTTTTTCGTGCGCGCCATAAGACGCAATTCCGTATTCAATTCCTTTGGACGTCTCGACGATAACGGCGTCGCCCGCATTGATAACTAGGGATCCGGGATCGAAATCATAGGCTTTACCAACGCCATGAAATCTCACGCCAACTACTTTAGGCATATTTTACTCCTGACCGCAGGGGTCTAAATCTTGTCTGACCACGGGGGTCTTAATCTTTTAGTTTTTTGCCAACGTTAATAATCATGCTGGCAAAAGCAAACTTTTTCCTATTATACCGCATATCAGACCGCAGAATTATTATGGCAGCTGGTTTGCAATGGTCAACTTTTCAAGCGGCGCCATCACCGACCAAGCCGCAAGCGCTCGAATTCCAGCATAAGATTGCAGACGGACATTTCAAAGTTTTCGTTGACTTGGCGGCCAAGATTCATTTTGCCAAGCTCAGTAAGAAGAGCCTCCAAAGCAGCGCCATCGTAATAGTTTTGTTTATGAAAATGCTGCAAGGATGCGCTAAAGTCCTGATTTACCAAGCTTTTCGGGTCAGCTCCAGTACGCAGAGCCAGCAGGTCGCGCAAGAGACTCTGCAAAATCTGCATGATTTCCCCATAGTGCTCTTTTTCGCTGTTCAGAAAATTAAATTCTTCCGTCAGTAATAAATAGCGCTGCAGCTTAGGCCAAGTTTGCATATGCTGCCACAAGTCCGCGCGAAGTTCAAAAAACCAAGGGGACTCCAGCAACTCAATGGCTTGACCGAGCGAACCATTGGTCAAAGAGGTTAAAATTCTAGACATGCTTGCATCAACGTGCTGCCCTTTTTCGCTTAGAGCAGCCTGCATCTCTTTGGCAGAGAGCGGGGCTAAGCGCAAGGGAACGACTCGCGAGCGTACGGTTGGCAAAAGCTTTTCTTCCGCACTAATCGTCAAAATAAAATAGGCATAAGGAGGCGGTTCTTCTAAAGTTTTTAGTAGCGCGTTTTGCCCTTGCTCATTAAGCCCATCGGCTTCAATCACATAGGCCTTGTACTTACCTAGCTGCGGTTGCCGAATCGTATCGGCCAACAATTGCTCACGCACAGCAGCGACCTTGATATTTTTCTCCCCATCTTCAAGTGACAATAAAAAATAATCCGGATGATTTCCAGCCAAAAAATAGCGACAGGCTGCGCAATGTCCGCAAGCCTGTGCATCTTCTGGAGTTTCACATAATATAGACTGGGAAATGCGTGCCGCCAATGCACGCTTGCCTGCGCCTTTGGCACCGCTAATCAAAAGCACATGGCCTGACTTCGCAGATAGCCAATCACGCGCAAGCGCAAAAGCCTTATTTTCAAATGACATTACATTTTCTCAAAATACTCGACGTTCAAAACAAAAACCGTCGCGCCGCCAATTGTCACCTCAACCGGATAAGGAATGTAAGCTCCCCCCATCGATGAAGGCGTCACATTGGTGTTGATGGCTGCTTTACGTGAAGATGAATATTTACGTACAATGCCAAGTACTTCATCCAATTGATTGTCTTCAACAACAATCATCAGCGTCGTATTACCTGAACGTAAAAATCCACCAGACGAGTTAAGTTTTGTCACACGATAACCGCTTTTATTAAGTTCGGCCATTAAACGTGGACTATCTTCGTCATGTACGATCGCATAAGTCAGTTTCATTGTATTCCTCCCTGTGCGTCACGAGGACGCTGTTCGTATAAAAATTATACCCCAAAATCTTCGCCTAGTCTTTGCTTTAACGCATAGATTAATGTGTCAAATAATTTTTCTTCTGGCAAAACCCCATCCAGCACCAAAAATCGCTCCGGTTCAGCTTCAGCCAAGGCCAAATAACCCGCACGCACGCGTTCCATAAAGGCCATGCCTTCAGCCTCAATACGATCCGCTTGTCCTTTATCGCGCCCTTGTTGCCTGCTCCAAGCAACCTCTACGGGCAGATCCACCAGAATCGTCAAGTCAGGCTTCGTCTCACCCACTGCCCAGTGCAGGAGTCCACCCATTTTTTCGGTACCAAGCTCACGCCCATAACCTTGATAAGCCAGCGTCGAATCGTAAAACCGATCACAAATAACCAGCTCACAATCTGCCAAAGCAGGACGAATCACTTTCCGCACAAGCTCAGCCCTGGCGGCGAAAAACAGCAACAATTCTGCCTCAGCACACATGTGGTCCTCATCAGGACTCAGTAGCAATTGCCGCACGGCTTCACCCAAACGCGTCCCTCCAGGCTCGCGTAAAAGTTGAAAATGCAAACCAGCACGTTCCAGCGCTTTGGCCAAAAGCTGTAATTGCGTGGACTTACCACTGCCATCGATGCCTTCAAACGTGATAAAAAAGCCTTTTTTCATTTCGTTTTGCCTCGCAAACGCATTAAGAGACCTTGTATTCCTTTAAGCTCAGCCAAACGTTCTTTCTCCTTAAGCAAACGTTCTTGCTCCTGTTTCACACGAATTTCTTCTTGCTCAAATTCCCAATCTTCTTCGCGTTCTTTAACGATGGCAAAATAGGGTCCGTAATCCTGCGGGTTATTGCGCACATAGGCCTGTGCCGCCGCGATCAAGGTACTACCTTTCCCCCAGTCAAATATTTCTGCGTCTGCAGGTGTGGTAATAGAAATATCCGCCAATTGTCTTTGGAAGTACTCTAGCTGATCCGACATACAATCCACAGACCTAAGGCCAATATTTAAAGCACTTCTAGCGTTCCCCATGGCCCTTCTATGCGGTAAGGCAGACAAAGCAACCACTACATCAATCAATTGACGATTAAAAATCGGTGTCGGAACATTCAAACGCACACCACCATCAACTAATAAATAATCATCCAACGTCACGGCTGAAATGGCCAAAGGAAAGGCACAAGATGCTGCAATTGCATCCGCTATGGCTATATCTTTGTCATAAAACTCAACGCCCTCCATCCCTTTAAACCAGGCAGGAGAGTTGGAGAAAACCACTGGATTCATCGTGTTTAGATCAACACTAACGAAGGCGGCTGGAATTTTAAGCTGAGAAATATTTTCGAAACCAAGATTTTTAAACACCACGTCAAAAAATCGCGAGATAATCCCTACATCAACAATGCCAGCAGTACCGCTACTGTTTGGAAAAAGCATACGAACATTGGGTTTAAACAAACCCATCTCAATCATGCTAGATTCAGACTCAATTAATATTTGCTCAATTTGATCAATCTCAAGACCACAGGCTACTAATGCGGCGACAGCTGAACCCATGGAAGTGCCTGAAACCGCAGTGATTGGTAAACCTTGTTCGACCAAATCACGCAAAGCAGTGATTTCAGTGAACGAACGTACCCCGCCACCAGCAAAAGCCACGCCGACGGTTACCGGATCCGGTCCCATTCCTGTACTAAAAACGTTATAACTCATCTCATATTCCTTCTCTCATTAACGCTACAATTCTAGCGCAATTCAGTTGGCCAGTACATAGGAATACCTGGCGGGTACGGGATAACAGCAGAATCGCTAGCTTCTTCAAGGCCTTGTATGGAGCGCTGTAAGGCGGCATGCAAGGCTTTGCCAGACAAAAAAGTCTTTGCATTCTTAGTTTCCTGCGTGTCATCAGTTAAACAAGTATACCCTGATAGTTGCCAATGGAATTTTTGGTCTTCTTCAATAAGTTGTTCGTGCTTTTCTTTACTTAGTTTTTCTTTCCCTAGCAATGCGGCAGATAGAGCTGCTGATAAATGCAAATAATCAGATGGTTCTGAGAGTAACGATGGAATCAAAATGACGCGCCGCAAGTCAGAAAATTCCACTTGGACTCCGTTTCGTGCCAACGCCTCTGCCATTTCATTGCCGCTCATATAGTAAGAGACGTCTAAAACTAGGCGTAGGGGATCTGCAAGTACGCGTGGTCTGAGGGGGGTGTTTGCCACTGCAGCACGTTTTTGAAGTTGCGCATTTTGATTTTCATAAGGTAAGGGAGCAATCATATTAATGTGCTCGGGGAGTTCAGTCTGTAGCCATGTGATGGCTTTTTTTTGCCGAGCTAATGCTGAAGAACCGCGTTCTTTTAAAAAGGCGCGTGCCCAATCTGCTGCGGCAGCAACGTACAGTGGAGGGGATGAAGTGCGTAGAACTTTTAATGCCATATCAATGCGCTTCGCTAATGCATCAGTCGCGGCCTGATTGTCCTTTTCACAAATGTGCAAATAGGCCGAGGGAGTCACGGATGGGAGCGTCTTATGCGCAGACTCAATCACAATATCCCCGTAGAGCCGCCAGGCAGGCAATAGATGTAAATGCGCGCCGTGCGCTGCGTCGACCAGCAATCGCACACGATATTTTTGGCAAAGGGCCTCCAGCGCCGCGAGATCACAAATATGGCCGTAGTAATCTGGCGCTGTCACGACCACAACATTGATTTCCCGGTGCTTTATCAGCTGCTTTTCGTAATCATCAATGCTTGGGTAAAGTAAAGGTGTGAAGGATTCCGTTTCCGTTATTTGACTGGGAAGCGCAAAGTGCACATCGAGCGAAAAGCGTTGCGCTGCATACATAAAAGCGCGGTGAATAGCGCGCGGAAAAAGTACGGTTCCACCTTCTCCTGCAAGTACTAGCAATGAAGCAAAAATACCCTGACTACTTCCTTCTGTTAAAAACCTTGTTTGTGCAGCTACAAAAAACTGTGCCGCCATGTTTTGAGCCTCCAGGACAGCCCCTTTTGGTTCATTAAGGTCATCAGTGGCAGCTAGCTCAGTAACATCTAAAAGCGAAAAAGCCGGTACACCTGGACGCGTGGCAGGCATGTGAAAAGAGGTGTTATTTCCGTCCACATATGAAGAAAGCGCCTTAAATAAGGGCGCTTTTTCGCGAAGAATTATTTCATCCGGACTCCACTTTTTCATGAATCTTAGTTCAGCTTTATGTTTAGCTCTCGCATTTCCTCACTTAGTAGTCCAATTTAATCGTATGAATATCTGCAATCTCTAACCAAATCTCTTTTTCAATTCGGTCGTTGTCGCGTTTGATATCATCCAAGGTTTCAGCCATGTTTGATTCTTTTTGATAGTTGCGCTGTCCTTGTCTGTTACGGTTGTAAGAACGGCTATCCGTGCGTCCGCCACCTTGGCTTTGTTGGTTGCGGCCCCGCTCTTGGCTTTGTGATTGGTTATACGTTGATTTACCTTGGTTGGGGTTTTCATCAGCAACCGAGTGTTTTCTGTTTCTTGAACGCGGCTGGCGTTGACCTGCTTGCCCCTTGATTGCTTCTCTCTGTTGTTGTGGCTGCTGGCTTTGGTTACGGTTTTGGTTTGGGTTTGGGTTAGAGCTTGTGCCGGCGCCTTGTTGTCCTTGCTGACCTTGCGTTTGTTGACCTTGGTTTGTTTTTTGGCCTTGCTTATCACGCGGTTCTTGGACGCGACCACCACGACGTCTCCTGTTGGAACGCCCTTGCTTTCCCTCTGAATACGCCTGACCCTGGCCTTTATTCTGGCTTTGGGCTTGATTAGGGTTCTTATTTTGGTTAGGGTTTGGCTTCTGGCCTTGATTTTGACCTTGTGCAGCACCCTGTTTTCTTGTTTCTTGGTTCTCTGACATTTTCTCTCCTCATGCACCAACGCTTGGTACCTTCCGCCTTAGCTCATCTGGCAGTGCGGCAACAATGTACGCTATATTGTAGCATTTTTGGATGCAGCTTGTTAGCTTTTGGCGTGTTTGGGTAGGTGTGTGCTTTCTGCAAGCTGCTCGCCGATCAAAGTGGTCAATATTTGCGGTAAGTCCAGGGGTGCGCTGAAGTGAGCCGGAGATGCCATGGATTTAGTGGAGATTTTGACCATCCGACGGCTGTTCGCCGATCAAAGTGGTCAATATTTGCGGTAAATCCAGGGGTG
>CAZNNL010000052.1:0-13208 GCA_964574395.1 uncultured Oscillospiraceae bacterium
AAACAACAAATATTCACTACGCAACTCCCGCAGAATAGTCATCCCCGAACTCAAGAACGTTGTTAGGACGAGAAAACACGAAACAACGACTACAGCCAGACGTGCACGGTTTTTTATTCGAAGATAAATACTGCTGGCAAAACGCGCCACCAAACCACACACAAAAGCGAAACTGACGAATATAAGTTTATTATTGTCATAAGGATTAGGCTGAAACAAGACCACTTCTGCCAGTGCCCACAAAACAAGCGGGCCAGCTGCAATCCGGCGGTCGCGCTTACTAAGGCAGAGAAACGCAGGAATGACGAGTATAAAGAGCCAACCCCAATTTTTGATGTAGAACCAAATAAAGTTATCGGTATCATTGGCCCAGTTGAAATGGAATCTGAGCATGGAGCTTTCTGCAACTTGTTTGAAGGTGAATAAAATGAGTTGAGGCATAGCGAGCGTGAGGGCCAGTGCACCGTAAAGCAGCCAGTAGCGAAGTCTTTGCCAGGTGAACTTACGCTTTAAATCTATGACAAAGTAACATGCACTGATAACGCCTAAGGCAAGGAAGGAATGGGTATGCATGAGGGGGAGGCTTCCTGCGAGGATGCCAAGTATTGCGAGTTTGCGGGGATCGTGTTTGGGTGTGTCGGTTTTGCCAAAAGTCCATTGCAAAAGCAAAAACAGACAAGGAAAAAGGATAGCCCAACCCATGAGTGTCGCACGTTGTGGGATGAGCATGTCCACTATGGGGTTGACCCAGCGCAGGCCTAGGGCAGGCAGATTGGTTGGGGTTTTGTAATAGCCGTCCAGTAGGATTTGTAGATTGCTAAGTTCGGTGGTTCCGCCTAAAAGCGCTTGCAGCGTACTTGGTTTGGTCGCCGACAAATCTATAAAGTGCAGAAAGCCAAAACCACTCCCGAAGAAGAACAGAACGGTCGCTAAGATGCTCCGAGTTTTTCGTTTCAGCCATTGTTCAAAAAAGTAGTAGACGCCCGCGATGACGAGCGCAAAAGCATAAATAGCAGTAATTAGATACGCCTGCCTCAAATTGCTTCCCAAGAGCACAAGTGAGGCGGCCGAACTTTCGCAGAGGAAAGGGTAATTGATGCCTTGCCCGAGAAAAATGCTGTAGTCTGGGGGGAATTTACCCTGTGTCGCAATGCTGGAAATAAAGCCTAGGTGCATGGCCAAGTCGCCAAAAGTTGACTGCCCTCCCCAATAGCCGCCTTCTTTGCTTAGCAATATGTGTGTCGAGAAAAGATAGACACCTAGGATGAAAATGGCCACTAGTACCAGAATGGGTAGTAGCATTATTAGCTTCGTTTTTATGTTTCCTTGGTTGAATCGTCTGAATGTTGTTTTGATAGACGTGTTTTGTTTTAGTGCGTCACCTTTTGCCATGCGCAACCTTAGGCGAAGCAACGTGATTACACCAATGAAGCTTGCACTAAAAAATGCAAGGACTTGCGCCTTTAAAGTGAAGCCTATAAACACGGCAAAAAGCGCGGGCAGGCAGGTGAACAAAACCAAGCCAAGTACTAAACCCAACCATATTCTGTGTTTGCTTTTTTGCGTTGGCAAAAATAACTGCGCCAACAAGACGCCAGAAAAAATAAAAACAGATAAAAACAGCAACGACAAAAGCATGGTAACTCACATTTCGGATTATTGTGGTAATTCGCATGTTCGGGTTTTCTTGATTATATATGAAATGCGCTACGAAGGGACATTTTAGGCGCAAGATGGAAAGTGCGAGCGAAAAGCTGCTCCCCTTGGCGATGGGGCCTGGACAAAAAAGTCTTGTCCCGTAAGCAGGCTTTTACGGGAGTCGTGTTTTTTGTCCATTTACCCCAACCTGGATGCTGCTTCTGGACAAAAAAGCCTTGTCCCGTACGGGGGCTTTTACGGGAGTCATGTTTTTTGTCCATTTACCCCAGCTTGGGCGCTGCTCGTGGACAAAAAGCCTTGTCGCGTAAGTAGGCTTTTACGGGAGTCGTGTTTTTTGTCCACAGCCTCCCGAGCGCGTAAATTCTGACCAGGCACAAGGCAAGCTGTGATAAAATGAATTAACTCGGCTTGAGCTGAAATCTAAGGAGGCTTTGCCATGGCAGAAAACCTTTCAATACTACCTGCGAATCCAAATAATGATTTGTGTTATTTACCAGAACGCTTGCATAGCATAGTGCTTGCGGCCGGTAACTTTTGGAGTGCGCAAGCGTTTTTTACGCGTATTCGCGGAGTCGCCAGTTGCCAGGCAGGTTATGTGAATGGCCGTTTTCGCCAGGTAAGTTTTCAAGAGGTGGATAGAGGGGATACGGGCTTTGCTTTTGCCATACGTATTCAATATGATCCTGAAATCGTACATTTGGAGCAACTTTTGGATGTGTTTTTTACGGTCATTAATCCTGTGGCAAAAGGTCACCAAGGCTACGATTGGGGCTACCAATACCGCACCGGTATCTACTACACCGACGAAAATGATCTGGGTGCCATCCTCGCTGCTTTCGAACGCTGCCGCGAGAAACATGTGGAGCGCATTACGGTTGAACTTGCCGAGCTGCAGAATTTTGTTGTAGCTGAAAAAGAGCAGCAAAACTACCTCGAAAAAAATCCTGACACCTACCAAAGTTTAGATTTTTCTCTCCTCAATCCAGTGACTGGTCAATTGGATATCGAAGAAGTTCTTGAGGAGCCTTTGGTTTAGTTTTAATTGAAAACGTGCATTTAATAACCGCCACCGAAATGCTTACTAGAGAGGATGCATTATGCAAGAAAATAACCTGTCATCGACTGTTGATAAGCTCTTATCCAGCTACATCGAATCGCCTCATCTACGTGGGGACTACGATGCTTTTCTGCCCAACCACGACAATATTGTCGCACTGATTGCGACCTGCCGTACCTTGATGTTTCCTGGCTATTTTGCGGCGCAAAGCCTTGAAACGGAAGTTGGCTCGTATCAAATTGGTGGGCTTTTGTTGCAACTTGAGGAGGGCTTGGAGGTAGAGATTTTGCATACGCTTTGCCATGTGCGACGCCTTGACTCGGGAGAGGCGGCCTGTGAAGATTGCCAAAACGAACAAGAACGCGCGAAACTTTTGGCTCGCGCTTTTGTCAAACAACTTCCTAGTATTCGTGCTTTGGTGAGCACAGATGTCGAAGCCGCTTTCGAAGGTGACCCGGCAGCGCAAAGTTACAGTGAAGTGATCCTCTCCTACCCTGGTGTTTTTGCCGTTTTTATCCACCGCCTTGCCCATGTTTTATATGAACTCGAAGTCCCCATGATTCCGCGCGTTATGAGCGAACACGCTCACAGCACAACCGGCATAGATATTCATCCCGGAGCTACTATTGGCCCTTACTTCTTTGTCGACCACGGAACAGGGGTGGTTATCGGCGAAACGACGGTCATCGGTGCGCGCGTCAAGCTCTACCAAGGCGTCACTTTGGGTGCTTTGTCTACACGTGGAGGTCAACGTCTACGCGGTGTTAGGCGCCACCCAACCCTGGGCGATAATGTCACGGTCTATGGTGGTGCAACCATTCTTGGCGGCGAAACAGTCATCGGAAACGGCGTCACCATCGGCGGTAACGTGTTTATCTCGCAGAGCGTGGACCCTTCCCTGAAAGTTGTGATGAAATCTCAGGAATTAGAATTTCGAAATTAGATGCAAGACAAGGTCGCTCCTTTTAAATTCCTAGCATCAGCTGTTGGTACATTTTTTTGGCAAAATGATCCGTCATACCACAAACATAGTCTGTAACCAGTAACAGACGCAGGTAAAGGCGCGTGGGTTCGTCTTGGTTTTCGGCGTAGCGATGGTAGCAGGCGCGGTAATTGTCAGAGATGATAGACATGAGGCGGGGTTCGAGGGAGGACTGGGTTTTGCCAGTATCCCAATCAATGCACGCAGGAATAAATTTGTCCAAAAGCCCACCAATAATAGTGTTGGCGGCGACTTCCATCTGCACAATCTGCTTCGACGAGAAGACGTAATCGTAAGCGATATCGCCCAGGACATCGAGAATCAGGCCGCTTATGCGGGCATGGGCGAGGCTGGTGGTAAATTGTCCACACATGATTTTTTCATAGTTTTCGGCAAAAGACTGCGCACAATCATTCTGAAGAATGCTGCGCTGGCGTACGAGCCAGTTCTGCAAAGCGTACTGCTCTGGCTTATGAAGCTTTCGTATCTTAGCTTCTAAAAACAATTCTTCCAAAACTGAAACCTGGGCTTGATACAGTTGGTACAGGGTATCGCTTGCATCTTTAACCCGCTGATTTTCAAGAAGCGCATCGATTAGTTGGCCAAAACTGAAACGTCCCTTCGCATACGCATCTTCAATATCCGCCGTTCGATAACAAATGTCGTCAGCTGCTTCAAGAACTAAAGCCAAAGGATGCATGCGGCCATAGGTGCCCGTCGCTTCTTGAATAGCATTAAATAGATCCGACTCTGCTTCAAAGTAGCCCATCTTCTCTTCACGCGCGCTGCCGTTTTCGATGTCTATCTCTGTAGACGACAGAGGATATTTGATGCTCGTTCCAAGTGTGGCAAAACTCAAATTCATCCCCTTGTCATCAACCAAAAAGTGTAGCTTACTGAGGAGCCTCAACGCTTGCGCGTTCCCTTCAAAATGCAAAAAATCTAACTGCCGCTGCGGATTGAGCAATTCGGTTAACGGCGTTTTATCAAACTCTAGGCTATCCAAATGGCGGAAAAACCAGTCGCGAATGGTGGTTTCGCCGTAGTGACCAAAGGGCGGATTTCCAATGTCGTGAATCAGACCTGCAGCTAGCAAAACGTCGCAGATAGACTGCACATGTTGCGCACTTAATTCTGGGGCCAAACTACGGAAGTAAAGTTCTTGGGCGATGCTTTTGCCAAGCGCTTTAGCCAAAGAGGAAACCTCTAATGAATGTGTCAAACGTGTGCGCACAAAGTCGGACTGATCAAGCGGAAAAACCTGCGTTTTATCCTGCAGCCGCCTGAAGGATGCAGAACTGATGATGCGCTGGTAGTCCTTTTCAAAAGAGCTTTCAACCTCCTCCGGGAGTACGTTGTTGCGCGCCCTAAAACGCACGGGAGTTAGGAGCTCGTCCCAAGACATGGGGGTGGTGGGTTTTGTTGATTTCGTCATAGTGCCCCTCCTCGAAGAAGTTACTACCATGATAGTACGTGGGTGCGAAAATAACAAAATCGACGGTTAACTGTCGCAAAAATTAGGTTGTCTGGTAGCAAAAACGACGGTCCATCAAACTTTGTTTTGATACAGCGGATTTTTTGCTGCGAAAGGTGGTTGTTTGTCACAAAAACGACGGTCCATCAAACTTTGTTTTGATACAGCGGATTTTTTGCTACGGCAGTTTGGACGAAAATTTGGATGAAAAAGGTGTAGCAATCAAATTGTCACACCTCATCTTCAAACGTAATTTTCTTGATTAGACTTTTACGCTTTGTTTTTGTCCATTTTGATTGGCAAAACGATTCAAAACCGGTTTAATAGCCATCACGACAGCAAAAGTAATCACCGAATTAAGGCCCGACTTAATCAAGTTGAATGGAATTGTCACGGGGAGAAGTCCAGCTCTGACGATATCCATGGGTACGCCATACCAATAAACCGTAATAATCAAATTCAAAGGTACCATAACGGCAGTCATAGCTAATGAACCGGCAACCAAGCCAATGATCATGCTAGTCGTAGTTTTGTATTTTCGGTAGATAAGTGAAGAAACCATAACCAAGGTACCGGATGCTATGAAGTGCATTACGAAACCTGGCATGCCCCCTTCGCCAAAGAGCAGTGATTGAATAGCGCATCCGATAAATAGAACTAACGCACCACCCACAGGTCCAAGTGTCATACCGGCAATAATCATGGGAATATCCATGAGGTCATATTTGAGGTAGGGCGCAGCGGGGAAAATCGTCAATCCTGGTATAAAGAGCAGTAATGCGATTGATAGTGCGGACAGAACGCCGACGGCCGTGATGAATGAGGTTTTTTGCTTGTTTAACATAAGACAAGTCCTTTCTTTTTGAGCTGTCTTTTGCCGAAACAAAAATCCCGTACACTAATAAATGTACGGGACGTTATCACAACATGTGTGCATCTTCTTTCATCCGGACTATACCGTCGGCTCCGGGATCACACCGGATCAGCTTTGCTCGCGGGCTCGTAGACTTTCGTCTCATTACCGCCGGTGGGGAATTCAACCCCGCCCCGAAGACAGCTATTTAATTGATGTGCTAAGCATAGCATGGTCTGTGACGCGGTGCAACTAGTAGGTAGACAATACAGCTTGCATCTAGAATTGCGCTGATGTGAGAAGTTTGCCATGGGTGGACCTGTGTCAACTTTTGCGTTTGTGAGGAAAGTGTGCCAACTTTTGCGTTTGTGCGCATGTCTGTGCCAACATTTTCGTTTATGGGAGGGATTTCCCTGAACACAAACGTGATTATTGGCACAAATTGAACTAATAGACCGTTGTGGCAAGGTTTAAACTCGCACAAACGTAAAACTTGTCACGGAGCCAAAGCCCAGCACACACAATTCTAAGACAACGGCTCCCTGCTGCTAACTACACTATGTAATAATCAGCACAAGCTAGCTGCGCAGGATCTTCTCCATCTTTTTTCCTTTTGCCAACTCATCCACGAGCTTATCAAGCCAGCGCAATTTCTGCATCAAGGGCTCTTCTATTTCTTCAACGCGCACGCCACAAATGACGCCTTTAATGAGATCAGCATTCGGGTTCATTTTAGGAGCTTCGGCAAAAAACACCTGAAATTCGACTTCCCTCTCGATTTGCTCCTGCATACTTTTTTCGTCATAACCGGTCAACCAGAAGATTACCGTATTGAGTTCCGCTATGCTGCGGCCTTTCTTTTCGACTTTCTGAATATAGAGCGGATATACATCCGAAAATTTTATTTTATAAACGCGTTCAAGTTTCATCTTTTTACCCTTTCATGCCACATGCTTCTGATTAACTCAGATTCGGCACCCCTCTAGGTCAAGCCTACAATTACTATACGACTTTAATAGATACTATCAAAACGTCTTTGGGTGAGTTGACGCAAGTGGCTTTCTTTTTGCTCTAATGGGTGTTACTGCGACGATTTTACACTTACTGCGACTAAAATAATCATTAGACGCAGTAAAGAGAATGCTTGCCATCATTTATATATTTTGCTTCGGTGTCCAATTTCCAATACTAGAATGATTACTTCTTTGTCTTTTATCTCAGCGATTAATCTATAATCCCCTATCCTGTAACGCCACTCCCCGCTATGATTAGACGTTAGACCTTTGCCTCTCGTTCTTGGGTTTGTGCACCCTTCAAGATTTTTTCTTATCCACCCTAGGATCAGTGCCGATGTGTATTTATCCATCTGTTCGAGTTGTTTTTTTGCCATTTCCGTTAACAAAACGTGATAGCTCATCTTAGCCCTAGCTCTCTTTCTACCTCATTTAAGGTATAAGTAACAGGGTTTTTGAGATAAGCTGCTTTCGCCTTTTCATATGCTTTTAAGTCGTATTCAAGTTCGATGCGCTCCATGACAGATTGACGCACAAGCTCAGATACGGTCAAGCCATTAGCCTCAGCATAACGCTTAAATAAGTGTTTTTCATCCTCACTCAATCTTAGTGATATACTCATGTTATCACCTCCTGTGTATTACATTGTAATGCGTCCTTATGAAATGTTCAACATATTGTTAGTTAGGGTATTTCTAGTGTTAAGAATTTCTTAAGCAATGCACAAAAGGACTCTGGACAACAAAAAAGACCAACATCATGCCGGTATTACTTGCTTTCACAGCCCCCACTCACCCCAACAAACGCGAAATTAGGCTCAATAGCTGAGCGGTCAGCTTCGATAAATCGTTACATCGGATGCAGTTGTTGTAGATTTCTTTGACTTCTTCGTAGCAGGGAGAGCCGCCAGAGTCTAGGGCGATGGCAATGATTTGGAGACCTTTGGCTTCAAGTTGCCTGACGATACTAGCTGTATCTTTGACAGATGCCGGTGGCAAATAACTATCGTCATCGTTAATCACATGTACTGGAGCGCCATCTGAAATAACTAACAAGAGATTTTCTTCGGCTGGGCTGTTTTGGAACAAGTAGCGCGCGGCCCATTGCAGCGCTAAGCCGTCGCGGTTGCTACCTTTGCAACCAATGCGCATTAAGTTCAAGGCTTGTTTTACATTGTTTCCGAATGGCAAAAGTAATTCACACGCAATCCGCGGCTCCTTCCAGTATGCGCTGTGCTGAATTACTGACAACGGCAATCCATGCGTTTTCAGAACTTCAAACAGAATAATTGCACTGTCGCGTGCCTGGCGAATTCGCTCGCCTGACATGGAACCGGAGCCGTCAATCAACAAAGTAATGGCTAGGTCAGGCACACCTGAATCAAGTGACTTTTTGTACCAAAAGCGTTTTTTTACATCGCCTAGATGTTTGCTGGAAATGCCTTGGCCAAACAGCTTGCGGTGCTCAGCTTCGCTGCGCGTGCCCTTCAATAATTGTGTAAATCGTCTGCGGTAAGAGGAAATGCTTAACTGATATTGGCGCACAATGTTTTGATAAGCTACCCTCATGCCCGCGTCTGGTTTTGGTTTCGAAACTTCGACAAAAACTTTATTGTGAAGATTAGAAAAACGAAAATTGCCTCCTGGGATAACTACAGTATCTGTAGATTCTGAGTCGGGTTTATTTTTGCCATCCGCAGTAAAAACACCCAAAGTGTCCGCTTCCTCAACCCAGGCGTTCCTCTGGACAAACCATGCCTCCATCGCCTCCGCTTTATCCTGTTTTTCTTCTTCGGCATTCCGTGCAGGAATCTCCTGGGCCAAACCCTCGGACGTAAAAGCCAATGGTGAATTGGCTTCCGTTCGGTGCGTTTTGGCATGTGCGCCCAAAATCGCATCCAAGCGTTCGTGTGAAAAGTCCTCATCATCCTTCGGAATCCATGCACGAACAATATCCAAAACATCCAACGCGTACTGATAGCGCGCTTCCGGTTCTGCGGCGGACATGGCCTTTGTGAAGAACGGGCGTGCTTTTGCCAACGCTTGCTCAACAAACCCGTGCCAAAACGGATCTTCCTCCACCGTAAAAAATTCCATCAGGAGCTCAATCCCCATGCGTTCCAGAAAATAGAGCAGGCACTTTAGCTTAAAGGTTTTTTGGGCTGATTCGGGCAATGTCTGCTCGGTTTCCTCATCCCTGTTTGGTGCATCATTTATGGCATTTTCATCAAGGCCTTCCCTACTTTGCAGGAAGTCTAGCTGTGTTTCAGCCGTTCCTTTGCCTTTCTTTTTGGCAAAAACATGCGCCACATCCAGAAACTCCAAATATAATCCTAAGCGCGGATAAAGCGCTTTCCCCAAGTCCTCGATATAGCGATCTTCGATGATATTGTTGATCAAACCAAAGACTTTCTGCTCATTTTTGCCTTGAATCCTGGATTCTCCAGGCTTCACAACAGGAAACCGTGTGTAGAGCAGATGCAGGCACTCATGAATGTTCAAAGCGCGTGTGACAAAATGTAAGGCTAGCCATGGATTACGGGACAGGTCTGCCGGCATACCCAGTAATTGCTCACTTCGCCTTAGGGCGAAAGTATCTTTGTAGAGGTCGTAGAAGGCAGGATCGACGACAATGTTTTTGCCATCCGTAAAAGCTTGATCTTCATTGATAAAAAACACGCGTGTATCGGGGCGCTCAGAAAACATGACTGCGAAACTTTCCTCAGCCATGCGCTGCTCTTCTTGTTGAAATTGTTTAAGCAGACGTTTGTAGTCAATCCGATCTAAGTTCGCCATAGTCGCCTACTTCCAGACGTATAGCAGCAAAATGTCACGAATCGCCTTCTCAAGCAATTTGTCATTTTTCGCAACCTGAACGACGGTGTGTTCTGCCGCTTCTAGGTAACCTTGGTAACGCGCCAATTTCGCCCAATTCTCCAGCGTCCGCGGTGACATCACAACATCGAGTTCCTCTTGCGTGATACGACTGCGCAATTTGTGATAAACCGAAAGCAAGTTAGTCAAATTCGACTCGCATTCAGGTACACGCGCCAGCAACATGCGCTTAATTGACGCATCGTCAATTTCGTCCAAACCAACCACCACATTGAAGCGATTGTACAAGGCCAAGTTCAAATCTTTCGTGCCTAAATAGCCAATATTCATGGTGGCAAAAAACCTAAAGTCTGGATGCCGCTCAATGCGCTCACCATTATCTAGCCTCACAAAACCATTGTCATCCAGGAGCGAATTTAAAAACGCCAAATACTGCGGTTTGGCAAAATTGATTTCCTCAAACACCACTGCACCACCCTCACGAATGGCTTTCGTCAGGTAGGATTCATGGAAAACGATCCGATCCTCGAGCGGAAGATACTTGCCCAAGACAAACTCGTCCAGATTTTCTGTACAGTTCACCGTCTCGTAAATTGGTAGCTTAATGGCTTGGCAGATTAGTTTGCAGGCCATCGTTTTGCCAGTACCTGAAGGACCGTGCAGGAGCGTCGCTCTACAATCACCTCGCATAATGGCATTGCATATGCCGCGTAATTTTGTTGGCAAAACGAATTCCGAAGACAGACTCGGAATCCACTTAACCCTCTCCTTGGCAAAATAGCGCTCCGGAAAAGGAGTAATCGGCAACAGCTGCTTCGCTTCTTCCGCTTCTTTCTTTCGCAGTTTGTTTTCTTGAATAACAGCGTAGTTGGCCCTAAAGGAACTGAATTTTTTCGCCAAATTGGGGGACACGAAGTCGCAATCTAAGGCGACTTGCTCAAATTTGTGGTTTTGGTAGAAGTCTTCATGCACATTGACAAAAAGGTCAGCTGCAGGTCGGTCAAGGTAGTTTAGGCAAACGCTTTGGAAGGCTTCGTCTTGGTGGAAGTCTTTTGCCAGCATGATGGAGAACGCCGCGAAAAACAACTGCAAATCCTGGATCTCATCAATATCAGCAATTGCTTTTATGGTCAGGATATTGCCAAATTCGTCATAATGACTTACCACCAAATCTTCCGTTGTGAGATAAGCGCGCAGGCTGTCGACACGAGCATTGATGATACCCGCCTGATGCCAATCTTTAGGTACATAAAATTGCAGAAAATAACGTTCTTCATCATCGGAAATCCAAAAATCGCTCTGCCTGTCTTCCGCCTCACTCCCATCAATGATGGCCTTCAGGACTTCCGTAAAAAAGATGACCGCTTCACCAATCGCTTGGCAAAGCGTCGTCGTATGCGTCGGCGACTGGTTATTAGGATGCACATAGAACGCCGTAGCATTGGACAGGTGTTTGAAACCAAACCCTTTATAAATCTTGTCATCATCTGCACGACAGGTTTTATATGCACCCTTTAGTAAATTCATTTGTGATCCCCCTGGATTTATTAAAAATTTTTTGGAAAAGTATTAAAATTCTGGCAAAACGAATGGCTGCCACAACGCCATACTCTTGAAGAACCGTTTATGTTCTAAACAATAACTAAAAAGGCTGCTGACTTCATCAAGTGCGCTTGGCTCAAATTCTCTGCCAAAGTTTTTCGCAATCCAGCCGCCCTCTTCTCTTAGCGCAAACTGGTACTCACAAGTAATCAGGCCGTCGTCGAAAATACCGGCTTGTAACATATAGCAATGATGTGTGGAGTCGGGCGCCTCTACAGGCAACTCGAGAATCACCCAGCGATGGTTTAGAGGTGAACCTTGCCCCATCCAGTGCATAAGTTTTTCCAGAAGTTCTGGAGTCAGCATGTCATAATCTTCTGAAGATTCAGGTGTGCTCACCGTCATTTTGGGGCTGTCTATTTTTATGCCTTCTAATTTAAATGGGCTTGCTGCCGCCCAATATTTTTCTGGAATTTGTTCAAAGAAAGTTTTGTCGTTCATAAATTTACTCCTTATTTTCATTTCTATTTTAACCTAGTTGTGTATGATTGCTCTGTGTTTTACTTTGCTCTTCCTTCAAAGTCATCCTTAATTTTTTTGTTCCATCCCTTAGGCATCGCGGCACTTTGCCGGTACTGAGTTGCTGCTGCGCTCACGGCTTCAGTGATTGTATGGATACCCTGTTTGTCCGCATGGAAATTCTGTGCTCTATCTGGCGTTATGCCATACGCACGTGCAGTTTCAACCGCATCGATATTGGCACCTAAGTAAATAAACTCCCAACCTTCTGCTGTTTGTTTTTCAACCATCGCCTTGACTTGTTCAGAAGTATAGTTGCCACTGGAGTTTTCATATCCATCCGTAATTATCACAAACAGAACTTGGGCCGCACGATACGCCGGGGCAGTTTGTGCTTGAACGTTTATCAATTTATCCAAACCAAATCCCAGGGCATCGATTAAGGCGGTAGCACCACCCACGCGATACTGCTCACCACTCAGCTCCGCCACCGCTTTTATATCCAAACGATCATGCAAAAGCTCGTGCGTATGATTAAACAGAATCGTCGAAATGTGACAATCCCCTTCCAGCTCTTTTTGCTTCCTCAGCATGGCATTAAAACCACCAATTGTGTCCTCCTCCAGGCCTGCCATTGACCCACTCTTGTCCAAAATAAACACCAATTCCGTTAGATTCTTGTTCATTGCTTTTACCTCCAAATTTATTTGATGGCTTAAGCATAAAGGGCATGGGCTGGCAAAAGGTCGCTCCGCAAGCGACATTTCACTTGTGCGTCTCGGAAAGGAATGCTGGCTAAACCGAGCTGTGGGGTGGAGCTGTCCGGGCCGAGCTGTCGGGTGGACAAAAATGGGGACTCCCGTAAGGTGGCTCTTACGGGACTAAGATTTTTTGTCCACATACAGGCGAAACCGAGCTGTGGGGTGGAGCTGTCAGGCCGAGCTGTCCGGTGGACAAAAATGGGGACTCCCGTAAGGTGGCTCTTACGGGACTAAGATTTTTTGTCCACATACAGGCGAAACGAGGTCCCCGGTGGACAAAAATGGGGACTCCCGTAAGGTGGCTCTTACGGGACTAAGGTTTTTTGTCCAAACACAGGCGAAACCAGGTCCCCGGTGGACAAAAATAGCGACCCCCGCAAGGTGCAAATTGGAAATAGGAGTTACATAATCCGCTACATACCAAGTAACTCTTGGTCATGCATAAACAAAGCTTCATTAATAATCGAGTAGGAGGCTAGTCATTAATTGGCTAGCCGACCTCTCACACCACCGT
>CAZNNL010000053.1:0-13071 GCA_964574395.1 uncultured Oscillospiraceae bacterium
TCCTGTCAGCCTTGGCTTCTTTTTTGCATTGCTAAGAGGAGTGTCTGCCACGAATAGCGATTTCAAAAGTGACAGAATTTGGACTACAGAAAGTAATCCGTCGTTTTTTCGGCGAAAACTGGCAGAATCTGGACTACAGAAAACTAATTCGCGAAAATTCTTTCTGTAGTCCAAATTTTGACACCTGACTATCTTAGGCAACTTGATAAGGTCTTAGGCAACTCGATAAGGTCTTAGGCAACTTGATAAGGTGGCAGGCAACGTATGAAAACATATTAGCCTATATAAACAAATAAGTTAGACTGCTAAAAACCGCTTCAACGCCACACACAGCAGCCCGCAGGCCACGCCACTAGTCACGGCTTAACAGACCGTGTCGCTATATAGCACGGCACGCCCAAATCGTGTAGTCGTCCCTCGCCATTCGTATCCTCATACAAATGTGTCAGCACAAAACCCACCTCTAGTTGCCCACCGATCTGTTCTTCTAGTGTGTGCGAGAACTGAATGCCAGAATCAGTCCGTTCTAATTGTGCAAGCTGTTCGGCATTTTTTAATGGATTATAGGGAAGCTGATTAACAATCTGACGTTCTTCATCGTCAACTAGGTAATTGATGCCAACATCAAATCCGCCCAAAAGAATACCGCCCTTTTTCAGAACACGGAAACACTCCCGAAAGATAGGTTTGACTTCTTCTACATAACAATTTGATACGGGGTGGAATATTAAGTCGAAGGTCTCATTGGCAAAAGGAAGCGGCTTTGTCATATCACCCACTATGGTATTGATTGTATAGCCTTCTCGTGCTGCTACCATTTCTTCACTGTCGATTTGTGCTTTGGAATAATCTAAAACAGTGCATTGCGCGCCAAGAGCCGTGAAGATGGGCATTTGTTGGCCGCCACCGCTGGCTAGGCCGAGAATCTTTTTGCCAGAAATATCTCCGAACCAATCATGTGGGACAGGCTTTGTTGGTGTTAGGACGAGGTCCCAGACGCCTTGTTTAGCCGCCATAAAGGTCTCGTGTGTTATCGCCTGGCCCCATATCCAGCCTTCCGCAACCCACTTATCAACAGTTTTTGCATTCATATCTTGATAGGATAAATTCTCGCTCATTTTTACACCTCACAAATTCGTATTTCTATTTAATCACAAGTCAAAGGTGATTTCCTTATAGTTTGAAAAGTGACAAAAAAACACAGCCCCAAATCAATGAAGCTGTGTCGTAGTATTTGCTCTGTGCCAAAACTAGAAAGCTTGGCTGAAACTAGGTTCTTACTTCTGTTCGAGCGCGGCTTGTGCTGCGGCCAATTTTGCGATGGGTACACGGAAGGGTGAACATGAAACGTAGTCCAGACCTAAGGTGTTGCAGAATTTGACGGATGCAGGATCGCCACCGTGTTCGCCACAGATGCCAAGTTTGATTTTGGCGTTGGTGCGACGGCCGCCTTCGACTGCTAAACGCATGAGCTTGCCAACACCGACTTGGTCTAGGCTAGCTGTTGGATCGGCTTCAAAGATTTTAGCTTTGTAGTAGTCGTCTAAGATGCGTCCGGCGTCATCGCGTGAAAGGCCGTAGGTCATTTGGGTCAGGTCGTTGGTGCCGAAACTGAAGAAGGCTGCGTCTTTGGCAATTTCGTCAGCGATGAGGCAGGCACGTGGGATTTCAATCATGGTGCCGACCATGTAGGTCAAGTTCAAGCCAGACTCTTTAATCAAGGCATCAGCGGTTTTGACGATGATGTTTTTGACGAACTGGAGTTCTTTGCTGTCGCAGACGAGTGGAATCATGATCTCAGGAACGATATCGGAACCTGACTCTTTGATCTTCAATGCTGCTTTGATGATGGCGTTGGTTTGCATTTCGGCGATTTCCGGATAGGAAACGGCGAGTCGGCAGCCACGGTGGCCCATCATAGGGTTGAGTTCGTGCAAGCGACCAATCAGATCTGCCAGCTCTTCATATGTTACATCTAGGCTGCTAGCCAATTGTTGAATTTCTTCTTCTTTGGTAGGTAGGAATTCATGCAAGGGTGGGTCAAGCAGACGGATGGTGACTGGCAGACCTTTCATAGCCTCGAAGATACCTTCAAAGTCGGATTGCTGCATGGGTTCGATTTTGGCAAGAGCGGCTCTGCGTGCGGCTTCGTCTTTTGCCACGATCATTTGGCGGAAGGCAAAAATACGGTCCGGCTCAAAGAACATGTGCTCGGTACGTGTCAGACCAATACCTTCAGCGCCTAAGTCTCTTGCGATAGCAGCGTCTCTGGGGCTGTCTGCGTTGGTACGAATACCCATGGTACGGAAACGGTCGGCCCATGCCATAACGCGGGAGAAGTCTCCACTGACTTCAGCTTTAACGGTTGGAATGGCTTCACCGTAAACGGCGCCGGTGCTACCATCGAGTGAGATGACGTCGCCTTCATTATATTGGCGTCCGGACGCATCGATCATGTATTTTTCTTCTTCGCGAATGATTAGTTCTGAGCATCCTGAAACACAGCATTTCCCCATGCCACGTGCGACAACAGCGGCGTGAGATGTCATACCACCACGACCGGTGAGGATACCCTCAGAGTGGTGCATACCTTCAATGTCTTCGGGTGAAGTTTCGAGACGCACTAGGATTACTTTTTCGCCACGCTCTATGACAGCGGCAGTAGCTGCATCGGCGGTGAAGTAGATCTTACCACTAGCGGCACCAGGAGAAGCGGGTAAGCCTTTGGCTACGGGTTTGGCTTCTTTCAGAATCTTGGTATCAAATGTGGGATGCAGGAGGGCATCTAGGGCTGAAGGGTCAATGCGGAGAACGGCTTGTTCTTCCGTGATTTTGCCTTCGTCGACGAGTTCGCTGGCGATGCGGAGGGCGGCGGCGGCGGTTCTTTTGCCATTACGTGTTTGAAGAATATAAAGTTTTCCACGTTCGATAGTGAACTCGAGGTCCTGCATATCTTTGTAGTGGTTTTCTAAACGCTCAGCGGTGTCGTGGAATTGTTGATAGAGCTCAGGCATGATGTCATTGAGGTGATCAATGGTTTCTGGTGTACGCACGCCGGCCACGACGTCTTCGCCTTGCGCATTCATCAGGTACTCGCCGTAGAGCTTATTCTCACCGGTGGATGGATTACGTGTAAACGCAACGCCCGTTCCGGATGTATCACCCATATTTCCGTAAACCATTTCTTGCACGTTAACGGCTGTGCCCCATGATCCGGGGATGCCATTGAGGCGACGATAGGTAATCGCACGGTCGTTATTCCAAGAACGGAAAACTGCTTTGATGGCTTCCATTAACTGCGTTTTAGGATCTTGAGGAAATTCTTCGCCCTTCTTTTCTTTATAAACACGTAGTGAGCGCTCAACGACTTCGGCCATGGCTTCTGCGTCTAGATCTGTATCTAAGGTTACGCCACGTGCTTCTTTGACAGCTTCGAGTTCTTTCTCATAGTAATTTTTGTCAATGCCCATAACGACGTCGGAGAACATGGCAATGAAGCGACGATAGGAGTCATTGGCAAAACGAGGATTGCCGGTCAATTCCGCTAACCCTTTTACCACTTCGTTATTGAGACCGAGGTTCAAAATGGTATCCATCATACCGGGCATGGATGCACGCGAACCAGAACGAACGGAGACTAGATAAGGATTGGCAGGATCACCAAAGCCCTTGCCACTATTTTTTTCTGTAACGCCTAAAGTTGCGAAAATTTCGTCTTCAATTTCTTGACTGACCCTCTCGCCATCTTCGTAATAACGTGTACATGCCTCTGTTGTGATGGTGAACCCACGTGGGACTGGCAGACCCAGATTGGTCATTTCCGCCAAGTTAGCGCCTTTTCCACCTAGGAGCTCACGCATGCTTGCGTTCCCCTCATTGAATAGGTATACGTATTTTGCCATAATTTCCTCCTAATTTTAGCCTTCAGGCCTTTTTGATAAATTATTATTAATAAAAAAGGCCGGTATTCAACCGGCACTCTTTTAAAAATCAAATTTGTCTGCGAAGTATGTGCGCAGTTCTGCGATGGGCAGACGCACTTGCTCCATGCTATCTCGTTCGCGCACGGTGACGCAGTTGTCGGTTTCGCTGTCGAAGTCGTAAGTCACACAGTAGGGTGTGCCGATTTCGTCTTGACGGCGGTAGCGTTTGCCAATGCTTTGGCGGTCGTCTAGTTCGACGGAGTGGTCTTTTGCCAATAACATTCTAATTTCATCTGCCTTCTCACTTAGTTTGGCTGATAATGGCAAAACGGCAATCTTCACCGGAGCCAGGGCTGGATGGAAACGCAAGACAACACGTGTTTCCCCGTTCTCCAACACTTCTTCGTCATATGCACCACACAGGAAAGCTAAAGTCACGCGATCGGCACCCAGTGAGGGTTCGATGACATACGGAATGTACTTCTCGTTGGTTTGTGGATCGAAGTATTCTAAATTGGCTTTCGCATGCTCGATATGTTGCTTTAAGTCATAATCCGTGCGGTCGGCAATACCCCAGAGTTCACCCCAGCCAAATGGAAAGAGGAATTCGAAGTCTGTCGTTGCTTTGGAATAGAAGGACAATTCTTCAGGACCGTGATCACGCAGACGAAGTTCTTCTTCTTTCATGCCTAGGCTCAAGAGCCAGTTTTTACAGAAATCTTTCCAGTAATCGAACCATTCGAGGTCCGTGCCAGGCTTACAGAAAAACTCTAGCTCCATCTGTTCGAACTCACGTGTTCTGAAAATGAAGTTGCCCGGAGTTATTTCGTTACGGAAGGATTTGCCAATTTGAGCAATGCCAAAAGGGATCTTGCGGCGTGCGCTTCGTTGCACATTGGCGTAGTTGACAAAAATACCTTGCGCCGTTTCCGGACGCAAATAAATCTGCGTTGAATTATCTTCCGTTACGCCTTGGAAGGTCTTAAACATTAAATTGAATTGGCGTACATCGGTATAGTTGAGCTTACCACAGTAGGGGCATTTGATTTCATTTGTATTGATGTAGTCTACGAGTTCTTCGTTAGATAAGCCTTCGATGACATCGTGTTTGTCGTTTTCATTTTGCCAATCTTCTATGAGATTGTCTGCGCGATAACGTGACTTACAGGATTTACAATCAATCAGTGGGTCAGAAAAGCTACCGACATGTCCTGAGGCTTCCCAAACGCGTGGATTCATGAGGATGGCGCAGTCGACACCGACATTGTACTTGCTCTCGCGCACAAATTTCTGCCACCAGGCTTGTTTCACATTATTCTTGAGTTCGACACCCAGCGGACCGTAGTCCCAGGTGTTGGCTAAACCGCCATAAATATCAGATCCTGGGAAAATAAAACCGCGATTTTTCGCAAGCGCGACAATTTTCTCCATGGTTTTCTCTACTGCCACGCCTTACTCCTCTACCGTCTCTTGCGCTACGCCTTCGTTTGCTTTTTCTGCATACTCAGCGGAAGCGGCATCAAAAGCTGCGGTTAAGTCCTCTAAATCTAGGGGGCGCTCCGTTTCGGCAACGGTAGCAACTTCAACGACACGGTCGTCGTGCAGAATTTCCAAACGCGCGCTATCTTCTTTAGCTGCGGCAGCCAAACGGCGCGCTTCGATGACTTCGGGGCGCAAAGGTATCTCGACTTCGTGCTTACCTGGCACGGCCACGACATCACCAACGGCAATTTCTTCACAACTTAGGGTAACCATGTTCGGCGTATCTGAATCCACCATCGGTAGTGCGCCATTCATCAACTGACGTGCACGTTTAGCGACCAAAACCGCTAAGGTGTAGCGATTCTCGGTTCTTGGTAGGAGTTCATCCAGGGTAGGTCTTACTAGCATTATTTTTCCTCACTTCTTTATCAAAAGCAGTTTCCGGCACTGCCAACTCGCATGTTTCTCATCACGGAATACGCCGTTTCTTAGTCGCTCATTCATCTTAAATTTATGAACAGCTATACTATTCTACAAGCTTTTTATAACTTCTTCAATTCCTAAAGTGTTTTTCACCTTATGACGCTCTGCTTCTAGGATGTGCCAGAGCTGCTGGGCTGTGTCTAAAACCTGATTATTCACTAACACATATTGGAATTTTCCCGCTTGTTGCATTTCTCTTTTGGCAAAATCAAGCCGTTTCTCGACAGCCGCCTGTCCCTCTGTCCCCCTATCTCTCAAGCGTTGTTCTAGCACTTCGATTGATGGTGGCAAAAGAAAAATCGTCACCGCATCCGAAAAATTTTCTTTAACTGCGAGCGAACCCGCCACCGTAATATCTAAAACAACATCTTCTCCGGCAGCACACATACGCTCAATCGGACCGCGCGGTGTACCATAGTAATTGTCCACATAAGTGTCATGTTCCAAAATTTCGTCGTTAGCCAGCATTTCTTCAAATTTATCTTTATCAACGAAATAGTATTCAATTCCTTCTCGTTCGCCTGGCCTAGGGGCTCTTGTGGTTACAGAAACAGAAACAGTTAAATTCTCATAGAGTTCACCCAAGGCATGAATAACTGTACCTTTTCCTACGCCAGAAGGACCGGAAAGGCAAAGCACCACCCCTTTGCGTTTAATGACTGTCTCATGATTCATGTGTTTTCTTCACTTTCTAACTTGCTTCCACCAAGTGTTAAAGCGGCCAGTCGCGTTTTGATATCTTCAGGATTTAAGGCGGAACACACTATGTGATCGCTGTCCATTGCCAAGACTGCTTGCGTTTTTTTACCAGAGGTCGCATCAATCAAAGCGCCCCTGTCTCTAGCGTCCTGAATCATGCGCCTGACGGGAGAACTGTCGGCACTAACAACGGCGATTAAACGCATGGGATTGACAAGATTGCCCGCACCTATTTCCAAAAACTCTGCCACTTAAATACCCCAATTACTCTAAATTTTGTATTTGCTCGCGAATCTTTTCAACTTCACTTTTCATTTCCATCACGTCATTGGTGATGTCAAGGTCATTCGCTTTTGAACCAATGGTATTGATTTCGCGATTGATTTCTTGGACAAGGAAGTCCAGTTTTTTACCAACCGCTTCATCTTTCATAACGGTTTTTCTAAGTGCTTTAAAATGACTGACAAGGCGCACTAATTCTTCATCGATGGCGGCTTTATCGGCAAAAAGCAAGACTTCCGCAGCCATCCGCTGTGGTTCCACCAATTTATCAGCATCCACACCCAGCAATTCCGTTATACGATCGCGCAGTTTCTCACGGTAAGCATCTACCACTAAAGGCGCACGCTCGGCAATGCGCGTACGTAAAATCTCAAGGCGTGTGCAATGATCCAAAATATCGGAGACTAGTCTGTCTCCCTCTTGGCTGCGCATCTCACTTAGAGCCTGTAATGCCATTTCAACGCTTTCGCTGAGTACCGCTAACCAATCGGACTCATCACTATCCGCATCTTCTGCCTGAAGGACACCGGGAAACTCGAGTAGGTCCTTCACTTGCACGATGTAGGGACGCTCTAATACAGCCCCCAGTTCCTCAAGCGCGACCTTGTAGGCTTCAGCCAGTGCAAAATCGCAAAAGACCCGACGGCTTTCCTCGCCACCATCTTCAATAAAAATAGAAAAATCGAGCTTTCCTCGACTAACATAATTACGCGCTTGCTCTCGAACAACAGCTTCTAGGCTTGAAATACTGCGTGGCATACGCACTTGGATGTCTAGATATCGATTGTTGACCGACTTCACGTCACAGGTAACTTTTTTACCATCGACCATCATTTCTCCATGGCCGAAACCGGTCATACTGTTCGCCATAATGCTAAGATCCTCCCCTGGAGCCAATAAAACTGTCTAAATGTTAACCTATTGTAACAAATGCTCAAGGGCTGCGCCAATATCTAAGGGTCTGAAATCCAAGACATCGCAGGCAGTGTTTAGATACACCACTTCGCCGATTTTACTCTCACGAATCAAACGTCCTTTTTGACCGTGCACATGGCCAAATATACAAATGCTGACGCCGTAATTTGCTATCATTTCCGTAAACTCCGTTTCCTCACCGTTGGGCCCAAAAGGCGGGTAGTGTAGGGCAAGAATGATTGGCTCTTCCTGAGTCTGCAGCTTAACCGCTGCATCTAGCGTGAGTTGAAGACGGATTAATTCGCGCCGTAAATACTTTTCGTCGCTTTGTTTCCATTCGGGATGGTAGGGAGTAATCCAACCGCGTGTGCCGCAGAGGAGGCTTCCTTTTGCCAAAAGTCCCTCAGACGTTGGGGCTAAGCGAAATGCATTGGACCTAATAAAGTCAAAATTTTCAAGACCATGATCCTGGCAAAACTGATGATTTTTCTGGAGTGACACCCACCAATAATCGTGGTTGCCACGACCGATATATTTGTGCCCCGGCAAAGCATGCAAGTACTGAAAATCCGGCAGCAATTCCTCGTAATTTATGGCCCAGGAAACATCTCCCGAAATGATGACCGCATCTTCAGGCGCGACGGTATTTCGCCACGCTTCCGCTATCTTGTCGGCGTGCCCATCCCAATGGTTTCCAAAGATGTCCATCATTTTATCTGCCCCAAACCCCAAATGCGGGTCGGAAATCGCCCAAATCTTCATGTATCCTTCCTCTGTTCGGCAAAATGCGCAGCGATAGCTTCAGCCGTTTTTATACCCAAACCAGGCACCTTCTCAAGCAAGGTTTCCGCGCTTGAGGTGGAAATGACCTTGATGCTAGGGAAGGCATCCATCAGAGCCTTGCGTCTTTGCGGTCCCACGCCTGGAATATCTTCCAATTTGTAGCGCAGCTGACGTTTCTTGCTAAGTTTTTTCGTATACGTACCAGCCACGCGATGTGCTTCGTCTTGGATGCGTGTTAGTAAATTAAGCACCAAACGCGCTTCTTCTTTATTCAATGCAAAAGCCTCTGCATTCTCCGCAACCGTGGAGCGCGGCAAATCACGTTTCTCCTGGCTTTTACGTGGATAAGCGATGTCCGCCAGTTCGATAATTTCGCCACTTGCTAACGCCAAACCACGCGTACGGTGACGCTCGTCCTTCACCATGCCCGCAACGGGAATCAACAATTTTCTTTCTTCGAGCGCTGCTTTTGCCATCGCCACATGTTGAAGACCACCATCAACGAGTAGTAATTGAGGCGCATTACCAAAACGTTCTTCGCCTAGTCGGTCTAAGCGGCGTTCCAGAGCTTCACGCATCGACGCATAGTCATCTTGCCCTTCCACAGTCTTTATTTTAAACAAGCGATAAGCACTTTTATCCGCCTTACCGTCCGTGAACACAATCATGCTGCTGGCCTTATCCGTCTCCCCATAGTTGGCCACGTCGAAGGCTTCAATGCGTCTAGCAAGGGCATTTCCTTGACCCGTTAGCGAGGACAAGAGGCGCAGCCCCTCCGTGCGCACCGTCTCCGAGCTGCCACTAATAATATGTTTACGCTGTAAGGCTTCACGCGCCGTGTTGCACGCCATGTCCATAATTTGCGTCTTGGCTCCACGCTGGGGGCTAGCAATTTGTGCAAGCGCGACTGTTTTCTCTGGCTGTTGCGCGTCCTTCGCAAGCCCCTGCTCCAAAGACAAGAATTTCTGCGCAGCAAGCTTATCTTCTTTATTTAATTCTATTGGCAAAAGCAAGACCCGCGGCGCATTCTCCGCACTATAATACTGAGCAATAAAAGCAAGAAGTAGCTCAGCTTCCTCTTCTCCATTTTCATTTAAGAAGTGCGTCGTAGTCTCCGTTATTTTTCCACCACGCAGAGCCAGGCGCACAACACAGCACAAGCCTTGTGAACGCGCCAAGCCTAAAGCATCCGTGTCTTGCTTATAGCCCGTCACAGCTATTTGACGATTCAATAGTTTTTCTAACCGCTGGAGTTTATCGCGCCATTCTGCTGCTTCTTCAAAGCGCATTGCTTCAGATGCGAGCAGCATCTTTTCTTTTATACCCGCCACAATAGTCGAATAACGACCTTCTAAATAATCACAAACTTGGAGCATGACTTCACGGTAATCTGCTTCCGAAACATCACCCAGGCAGGGGCCTATGCATCTATGGATGTAGTAATTTAGGCAGGGGCGCTCTTTGCCAATATCTCTAGGAAAAACGCGACGACAAGTCTTTAATGGAAAAAGTTCATGTATCGTGCGCAGCGCATAATACAGATCTCCAGCGAGGAATGGGCCGTAGTATTTAGCACCCTCAGCCTTGTCCGGGCCGATGCGGTACGCCTTCAGAATTCTAGGGTACTGTTCGTTCAGAGTAATTCTCAGGTAAGGATAGTCCCGATCATCGCGCAGCAAAATATTATAAAAAGGCTGGTAACTCTTGATGAGATTCGACTCTAAGACCAGCGCTTCTAACTCATTTTCACAAATGACAAAATCGAATGAGGCGACATGCGAAACCATGGCGCGTACCTTTAAACCACCTTGTGGCCCTGCCGCACCAAAATACGAACTCAAGCGTTGGCGCAAGTGATTCGCTTTTCCTACATATATGACAGAACCCTCGGAGTCTTTCATGAGATAGACACCGGGGTTCATGGGCACACTGTCAAGGCGTGCTTCAAACGTATTATTCATTTCTTTTCAATTCTTTAAAATACTGGATTGCTTAGATAACCTACTACGGTTTCGATTGCTTGTTCAGCATCTGCACCTTCAGCGGTAACTTCAATCTCCATACCGTTTTCGATGCGCAGGCTCATAACGCCTAAGAGGCTTTTCGCATTCGCTCTACGACTGTCGCAATTTAGCCAAATACTCGATCGAAACGAGGAGGCCTTTTGGATTAGCACAGCAATAGCCTTCAATTCGAAAGAGTCTTCACAATCGAAAACAACTTTTCTTACTTCCATTTTAACTCCTCCATTTGTGGTACGAGACGCAGAAATATCCCTTTTTATATTCAGGTTTTATACTTTACCAAGTATAAACGCGAATGTTAGACGCTGTCAATCTTCACAATAATTTATGCATTACCTTGTGCTATTTATATATTGTAACTGATTTTTACCTCAATAAAAGCAATTTTTCGGCAAATCTACACAAGAATCCTGGACATTAGCCAAGCTGCCTCGCCTTTCCCGTAGTAATTCGCACGCTCTCCGTCTTTAATAAAGCCCAATTTTTCATAGAATTTTTGCGCTACGACATTGTTTTCCGAAACTTCTAAGAGAATACGTTGGATTTTTGCTTGTCGAAGAATTTCTTCTGAGGCCATAAAAAGCTTTTTGGCAAAACCCTTTTGCCTACAAGTCGGATGCACCGCAATGCTCAGTAGCGTCGCTTCGTCTAGGACTTTTTGCCAAGCGATATATGCAAAAATATTAGCATTGTTGGTTTCGAAGGCTGTTGGTCCTTCAAGTACTAAAGCGAACTCCTGCGCCATGTCGTCTGGCTCATACGCCTTCACAAGCGAGTACAGCTGACTTTTTGTCCAAGGTTTTGCGAACGAAGCTTTTTCTAAAGCGGATAACGCCTCTAAGTCTAGGTCTGTTGCAAGTCTGATTATCGGAGCGCTATGTATATGCTCTCGTTTTGGCATGGCGTCGCGATTTCCGTGGTCAAACATAAAAATTGGCACCACGTTCTGCCTCTGTAGCGGTTAAGTAGATGGGTTCAAGTGCTTTCGCATTAACTGCAATTTGGGGGTTTTCAGATAGCCTTGCGGCCGCAAGTCGCGCTAAGGCCGCTGCACTAAGCCAATTTTCACTGTAGAGGGAAAGCTGTATTTGATGTTTCGCGAGCAGTTGTATGACAAACTCATCTGAAAAGTAACGCTTGGCACAATCCCCTGCCAAGATAATGGAGTTGATGTTTTTAGCTTGACAAATCTGAGCCAAGTCTGGCAAATAAGCATCAATATCACCAAGTCTGTCTTCTAAAAGATTCTTCGTGTTCTGGTATAAGCCCGCATAAACCCGCCGATGCCTAGCATCTAAGAGAGACAAAACCGCTGTATTTTCAGCTGTATTAAAAGGCTCTGCCAAAACCGCCAAGCTAGAAAGACCAATAATCGGACGATTTGTAGCGTAGGCAAAAGTTTTAGCAGCAGTAAGTCCAATGCGAACTCCAGTAAAAGATCCCGGGCCCTGTGTCACGGCATAGTAATCCACATCTTCGTAACTCCAGCCCAGCGTAGCCAGCGCTCTTTCACAAGCCGCTTGCATCGTTTCGGAGTGCGTCAAACCTAAATTCAAGGTTTCTTCATAAAGCACAACACTGTCTTCCCAAAGCGCTACCGAACAAGTCTTAGCTGCGGTATCCAAAGCAAATATCCTCATTTTGTCTCCTTGTATTATGTACTGCTGAGTAGGCATGGCCTTTATTTTGGCAAAAATACAACTTGTACGCCGGTTTTCTGGAAAATCACTATTTTATTGACAAAAAAACAGCTTGTATGCCATTTTGACCCTGAAAAACCCGTTTTTCTTCGCACAAGCTGTTTTTTTGGCAATTTTCAGCTCATTTCCGCTTAGTTTCGTCGCACAAGTTGTTTTTTTGCCAATATTATTAGCTGCTCCTTTAGAAAAACAATTCAACGCGGCGTTCTTCGCTGTCGAGGCTTTCGCGATAGAACCGCAACAGCTTGGTGTTTTGTGGCAAAAGCCCCGCTATACGCTCAGGCCATTCAATCACGCAGACGCCGCCTCGGTCAAAATATTCCTCGAGTCCTGACGCAAGAAATTCGTCTTCATCCGCCAGACGATACACGTCAAAGTGGTAAAGATTTAGTCGCCCTTGTGGGTCTTCGTGTTCCATGACCATGATGAAGGTTGGGCTAGCGACTTCGTCTGGCAGGCCGAGGGCCAGGGCTAAGGCAGAGGTGAAAGCTGTTTTGCCAACACCTAAATCTCCGTCGAGAGCGAGCACATCACCTGCTTCAAGTTGAGCTGCAATCAAACGCGCAAAAGCAGCAGTTGCTTCTAAATCTGGCAGTTGATAGACGCTATCTGCTTCGATTGTGCGACCGTGGTGGGTAAGCCAGTTTTTCCAAAAATCTGTATTCATAGATTCTCCAATTATTGTATAAACACTTTGAGACTACCCGAAACTTGCTGATGTGTAAATGCTAGGGGGTGGTGGGTGCTGTGGCTGTGGGCAGTTTTGACGGTCTCGGGGAG
>CAZNNL010000054.1:0-12577 GCA_964574395.1 uncultured Oscillospiraceae bacterium
AGTTCTTCCACTTGTTAGTTCCTCCCTTTCCGCTTAACGACCCGAGGACTTCTCGGAACCGGCATGGCCGCGATAGGTTCTCGTAGGAGCGAACTCACCCAACTTATGACCGACCATTTCTTCAGTGACGTAGACGGGTACATGTTTTCTGCCGTCATGCACTGCGATGGTATGTCCAACCATTTCTGGAAAGATGGTGGACGAGCGGGACCAGGACTTCACGACCTTTTTCTCGCCAGCTGCATTCATGGCTTCGATTTTCTTCATCAAGGATTCTTGTACAAAGAAACCTTTTTTTGTTGATCTACTCATTTATGTCGTCCTCCTTCTTATTTTTTTCTTCTATGTACGATGTACTTATCGGAATGCTTCTTTTTATTACGTGTCTTTTTACCTAGTGTTGGGACACCCCAGGGTGTTACCGGGCTGGGCATACCAATTGGTGATTTACCTTCACCACCACCATGAGGGTGATCGTTCGGGTTCATGACCACACCACGAACGGTTGGGCGGATACCCATGTGGCGCTTGCGGCCAGCTTTACCGATTTTGATGTTTTCATGTTCTTGGTTACCAACGGAGCCAATAGTTGCACGACAACGTGAAAGTATGTAGCGCACTTCGCCGGATGGCAGACGGACTTGGCAATATTGCTCGTCTTTTGCCATAAGTTGGGCTGAAGCACCAGCAGTACGCACGAGTTGCGCGCCTTTACCAGGTTTCATTTCGATGTTGTGAATTTCCGTACCAACTGGCATGGCTGATAATGGCATGGCGTTACCTGCCACGATATCTGCGCCAGGACCACTAACGATAGTTTGTCCTACCTTCACTCCGTCTGGAGCAAGGATGTAGCGTCTTTCACCATCTGCATACATGAGTAAGGCGAGATGAGCGGTACGGTTAGGATCATATTCCAAAGCTACTACTTTCGCAGGAATATCATCTTTGTTGCGTTTCCAATCGATTACGCGGATTTTTCTCTTGTTTCCGCCACCAATGTGACGAACAGTAATACGGCCATAAACATTACGACCACCAGTTTTGTTGCGTTTAGCAAGTAAGCGCTTTTCTGGTTTTTTTGTGCTTAGTTCCGAGTAGTCCGCCACCGTCATATGTCTGACAGCGGGAGAAGTCGGATTAAAAGTTTTCACTGGCATCTTTCTATACTCCTTTTTCTACGGCGGATTACTGACCGAAGCCAAAATCATCGATGGATGTTTTGTATTTCTTCGAAGCCGTTGTCGTTTTGCCACCCTTAGAGGTGTAAACGGACGCTTTCGGTTCTTGAGCAATCTTTACAATTGCTTTCTTTCTTTCAGCGGTACGGCCTGCAACATAGCGAACGCGTTTGGTCTTACCTTGCACCTTACTGGTGTTAACACCCAGAACTTTTACACCAAACAATTTTTCAACTGCAGCTGCAATTTCTGGCTTGGTTGCTGATGTAGCAACGTAGAAGGTATAACGTCCGTTGGCTTGTTCGGCGCTACTGCGCTCCGTGATGACGGGGCTAATAATAATGTCTTGAGGAGCTTTCATTAGGCGTACACCTCCTGGATTTTTTCAAGTGCGTCGCGTGTCACAACGAATTTTTCAAATTTGATGACATTGAGTGCATTTAATGATTCCACGCGAGAGGTCTTTACACCCTTAATATTACGAGCAGACAACTCAAAGTTGTTATTCGCTTCATTTGTAACTAAGAGAGCCGTACTATCGGCAAGTTTCAGATTCTTTAGCGCTTGAGCAAAGAATTTTGTTTTGACTTCTTTCAAATCAAAGTTCTCAACAACAACGAGGTTCTCGGCTTGAAGCTTTGTTGTAAGTGCAGACTTCAAAGCTAAACGACGCAGCTTCTTAGGAAGTTGTTGACGATAATCTCTTGGCATTGGGCCAAAGATAATGCCGCCTCCTACCCATTGAGCGGAGCGGATTGAACCTTGACGTGCACGACCGGTGCCTTTTTGACGATAGGGTCTTCTGCCACCGCCGCGTCTTTCACTTCTTGTTTTTGTTTTAGCTGTGCCTTGGCGTTGGTTGGCCAGTTGGCCCTTAATTACCTGATGCAGCACTGCTTCATTGGGTTCAATCCCAAAGATGGCGTCGGAAAGTTCAATCGAACCCGTAACGGCACCTTCAAGATTGTAGATATCTACTTTAGCCATTATTGTTTCCTCCCTTACGCCTTCTTCACGGTCGCTTTGATTTCTAAGAAACCACCGCGGATACCGGGAACAGCGCCACGCAATGCTAAAATATTGCGCTCACCGTCAACCAGGACTACATCCAAGTTTTGTACTGTCACATTTTCTGCACCCATGTGTCCCGGTAATTTGGTGCCGGGGAAAACTTTACCTGGTGTCGCAGATGATCCTAAAGAACCAACTCTTCTGTGGTACTTTGAACCGTGCGCTTCACGTCCGCCCTTTTGGCCATGACGTTTAACGTTACCAGCGAAGCCTTTACCTTTGGAAAAGCCACTCACGTCTACGCGATCGCCAACTGTGAACATATCGGCAACGTTGACAACTTGACCAAGCTCAAAGGTGGCGTCTTCATCCACATGGAACTCTCTCAAAAATTTCTTAGGGCTAACACCGGAAGCAGCAAATTGACCTTTATCAGGTTTGTTTGTGCGGTGTTCTTTCTTTTCTTCAAAGCCCAGTTTAACGGCGCTATAGCCATCGACTTCAACAGTTTTCTTTTGAACGACGGTAACCGGACCACATTCGATAACGGTTACAGGAATGGCGGAGCCATTCTCATCAAAGATCTGGGTCATCCCGGCTTTTCTACCGAGCATGAATTTTTCCATTCTAACTTTCCTCCTTGGTTATTGGTTCACCTCTCTGGCGAACTTGACCTATGGTTTAAACCTTAAACTTAGAGCTTAATATCAATATCTACGCCGGCAGGCATGTCCAATTTCATCAATTGTTCTACCGTCTTTTGGTTAGGAGCAAGGATATCGATGAGACGTTTATGTGTACGTGACTCAAATTGTTCGCGGGCATCCTTATGTTTGTGCGGACTTCTGAGAATCGTGATGATTTCTTTTTCTGTCGGCAAAGGGATAGGACCAGCCACATTAGCTCCTGTGCGTTTAGCAGTCTCCACAATACGAGCGGCGCTTAAATCCAGCACTTCGTGGTCGAAAGACTTTAACTTAATTCTGATTTTTTGGTTGCTTGCCATCTTATTTCCTCCTGATCAAGCTGCTTTAGCTCCAACTGTGCCGGGCGTTTCTTTCTTACCCATCATAAAACCCAGCGACGTGTTCACATAAAGCGAACCATATCCTGGGCACAATGGTCGGTAACAACCACACTGCGGTAACAGTTGTCTGCCCGCCCGAATTCATGATTCGGACTTCACTCTCCCAAAGTTACCCGGCCTTGTACGCAGCACAGAAACCGGCAATCTCTAGGGTCTTCGTTCACACTTATTTGTTTGGATTCAGGCTCCTCCCAAAAGTCGTGCTTGACTATTCTATATCATGCGACTGTTTTTCGCAAGAAATCGTCAAAATATTCCTGCCAAACATTTATCTCTGGCTGTTAAAGTTTTTATGCAGTATGTCTAATCTGGATTCACCGCTGCAGGGGCCTAGCTTTGTAGCAACACAACTATGGCAAATAGGGCATGGGATCAATACCGCGGTCACCGCTCCAAGGTACAGCCATTTGGAAATGTAGATGCGGACCAGTAGAAAAGCCGGTGCTGCCTATTGTTCCCAACACTTCTCCTTGACCAATGTATTGCCCTTCGTAAACATAGGTATCCGTGAGATGGGCGTAAATAAGCGCTATACCTGTAGAACTGACAATGGTGCAATAGTTTCCTAAGCCAGATCCGCCGTAGGTTGAGCCAGGATTTGGTGTGATAACCAATCTAACGGTACCGCTTAAAGATGCGCGCACTGGTGTACCGGCGGGAGCTGGAAAGTCTACGCCCCAGTGCATATAACTTCCTGTACCGGTAAACGGATCCGAACGCCAGCCAAAGCGGTCGCTCAAACCAGTGTAGTTCGGAACAGGGTAAATCATAGCTTCTGAGCCATCGAGGTTTTTTCGGGTTTCAACAACTATATCGATATCGGGAGCTGAACTTCCAGCCGCTGCTCTTCTGGCCGCATCTTCTTCAGCAAGTTTGGCCATGAGCGATTCGATTTCAGAATCAATGCCGTGTTCCTGTGCTTGAAGATTTGTGACATCGTCTGAGCGGGTCAAGATTTGCCCGGATACACTGTTAATATCTGTTTGGAGATTTTCTATACCATTAGCGATATTGGCAAGTTGGATTTCTTTTTCGGCAACAAAAGCATCGTATTCTAATTTAGTTTGTTCACTGTTTTTCTTGGTTTCAGCTGCCACTTCACGTGCAGCGTCAAGTTGAACAATCATATCACTGTCGATAGAACCCATGTACGCCATGAGGCGCATATTGGTAAAGAAGCCTTCCATGCTGTCGGATTCAAGTAGTACTTCTAGGGTGGACTTATTGCGAATACGGAACATAGAAGTGATGCGTTCTTCGTATTCTCTTTGTTTTGTTTCTAAGTCTTGTACGGCATCGTGATGTACTTGGATGGCGGCTTCAAGGTTATTCTTTGCAGTTTCTAGCTCAAGCAGTAAGCGGTCATATTCTTCTTGCTGCATTGCGTGTTCACTATACAAAGCGCTTAGTCGTTCTTGAAGGCTTGCGCTACTGCTTTCTAGCGAAGCTAAGTCAGATTTAGCAGTTTCAATTTCAGCCGCAATACGATCTTTTTCTGCCTTTAAGTCGTCTAACGAAGCAGCGCGTACCGCTTGAGGTTGGATAAACATGCCAAAGCTTAATAAGAAAGCAAGCAGCAGTGTAAGTAGTTTTGTTCTTTTGTGTGAAAATTTAGGCATTATGTCCTCCGATTTGCTTTTTCGAGTTTTGCAACTATAGCACAACTTAGTTGGCTGTCGAGAAGCAAAGCGCATCTAAAATCTGGTAAAACTTCGCGAAAGTTCGCTTATACGGGCTTGGTTTTGCCAAGCAAATCAACAATATCCGTCTGATTAAAGTGGTACTCCTTATCGCAAAAATGACATTGCACATCAATCCCTTGCTCGTCATCCGCGAGGTTTTCTAGTTCATCTACACCTAGGCTACGCAGATTGTCCGCCATGCGCGTGCGGGAACAGTTACATGCATAGCTCAGCTGTTTGGTCGCTAAATATTCTAGCTGTGGGTCACCCAGGAACAAGTCTATCAGCTCAGCGGGGTCAAAGCCTTCGTCGAGCAAAGCTGAAGTGTCGGGAAATCCAGCCGCTCGTGCTTCCAGATAATCAATCAGGTCTTCGGGAGCGCCTGGCATCAGTTGCACGATTAGACCTCCTGCTGCCCTCACCCCATTGCGGTCCACGAGCACCCCTAGGGCAACAACGCTGGGGATTTGTTCCGACAAGGCTAAATAGTAATTGAGGTCTTGCGCAATCTCTCCATTCAAGAGTTCAACTTGGCTGGAGTAAGGTGTATCGCTCTGGTTGTTTTTAATTACGGTCAGAGTTCCGGGGCCTACCGCTGCTCCCACATTCAACTTGCCTGGTTTGGTGTTTTCTACTTCTACATGGGGTTCGAAAGCGTAGCCGCGGACTTCGCCCACGTGATTGGCGATTACGAACAGACCTTGAATTGGTCCTTCGCTGCGTATCGAGAGGGATGTGTCACTGAATTCTGCTTTTAAGTCAAGTGACATCAAAGCGGCACCGGTGAGTAATCGGCCCAAAGCGGCTGTCACTACGGGTGATAAATCATGATATTTTCGTGCTGTTTCTGCGGTATTTGTACTTCTGCAGGCAAAAGCACGCACCTTCCCAGCGAATGCCAAAGCAGTCACGGAATAATCGCCTTCTTGGTGTACTTTTGTGCCATCAATGGCGAGACGGCTGTGGTCTCTTGCTATATCGTTACTCATTTTTGTTCCTTTAATAATTAGTTTGTATTCAGAAAAATTGCTTTACTATTGTGTCAATTGTTTTATGGCTTCTGCCAGTTGCGTATCTTCTTCTGGGGTTAGTTGGCTAATTACTTTACCTAAGGCGGAGTCAGGTAATTTGATTTCGGTAGTTGGCGCAATGCCTTCACCTTCTGGTGTCTCGCCGTTCGGGAAGTAGTATAGGAAGATGGTCACGTTAACTGCGGATCCGTCTTCTAGTGTGTAAAAGCGTGTGCCTGAGCCTTTGCCAAAGGTTTGCTCACCTATTATTGGTGTATTAAGGCGATCACGCATGGCTCCTGCGAAAAGTTCGGAAGCCGAGGCTGAGTTTTTATTCACAAGGACAGCAAACTTCATTTCGGGCGGAACAAGTTCTCCGTCTGTTGATTCCCAGACTTCTTCGAAATATTCGCCGCGGTCACGTCCCTTAATACTCGCAACAGTTCCAGAGGGAAGGAGCATGTCTAGGATTTGTTGTACAGCCCAGGCGTCTCCACCAGGGTTGTTGCGTAGGTCGAAAACGATGCTTTTGGCACCTTTTGCCACCAAATCCTTAAGCGCCACCTCGAATTGCTCGGGCATAATGCTTGAAAATTCGCTGATAGCCAGATAGCCAACATTGTTGGCTAATAGTGCATGTCTAATATAAACAGATTCAATCGTGCGGCGCGTCAGCTCAACGTCAAAAGTGCGAGCGTCCGATGGGCGATAGATGGTGATGATGACTTTTGTTCCTTCGGGACCTTTCACTTCATTGGCCACAGCGCTGACGTTGATGAATTGGTCTGCGTCTTTACCTTCGACTGCTACGATAATGTCTCCAGGCATGAGCCCGCCTTCGGAAGCGGGACTATTAGGGGTGATATCAATAAGCTCAAAAGTGCCTTGTAAGTTTTGAGAAATACGTGCGCCAATGCCAGAATAATGACCAGAATTGGATTCTTGCATCGAGGCGAATTCGTCGGTAGTAAGGTAATAACTATAGGGGCTACCTAAATTAGAAGGCACGCCAGCAGTCATAGCTTCGAGGATTTCCCCAGTTGTAAGTTCGCGATAAAAATTTTCTTGATACGCAACAAGCATTTGTCCTAGCTTCTTGGCTTTTTCTTTGACTACCCAGTTTGCGTTAGGATCGACTTTGATGGTTATGCCATCGAGGACAATATCATCTACTTCAATGTTCTGGTTAATGCCTTCTTGTTGACTTCCTTCGGTTTCACCCTTAGATGTAGAAGTTTGTATGCTGGGCTTGCTTGGGTTAGGGTCAGTGCCGTTTGCGATTTTGGCAAAATTGAAGGCATAGGCTAAACCTAGGGTAAACGACGCAGTCAAGAGTATAGTCAACAACAATGACAAACCAAATACAGTCTTTGAGACAGTGCCATGGGGTTTGTAAGCAGGAGGACTAGAAAAACTCGCCTTATCATAGTTTGGATTAAAGGGAGGAACTACGCCTGTCATCCCCGCTTGATGCTGCGGCACTTGCTGATGCTGTGGCACTTGCTGATGCTGCGGCACTTGCTGATGCAACGGCACTTGCTGGTGTTGCGGCACTTGTTGATGCAACGGTGTTTGCTGGTGCTGCAGAGCTTGCTGGTGCTGCGGAGCTTGCTGGTGTTGTGGAGATTGCATTGTATTTGGGTCCCAGTCTGACATGAGCTTTGCCTTTCCTGTTCTTTGCTGAAAAGAGTCCTTAAACATCTGCATAATATTATGCTTTGTTTAAGGACGTCGCATTTATTTGTTAAAAATCGTAATAACTAAGTATTCTTTCTTAGTTCAAATAATTCCAAGGACTAACGCCCGGATCACTTGAATATGGTGAACGGATTTGGAAATGAAGATGTGGGCCAGTTGAATAACCTGTGCTTCCTACTTCTCCAATGACTTCACCTTGGGAAACATACTGTCCTACCGAAACGTACACTGATTTCAAGTGCGCGTACATCACAACTAGACCATCATTTCGCAAGATACTGACATAGTTACCGAAGCCATTGTTCGCCCACCCATAGGTGCTGCCCTGTAATGGAGCGCTAGCGATAATAACTTCGCCACTATTAGCTGCGCGGATAGGCGTTCCTGCGGGAGCTGGAAAGTCTATACCCCAGTGCATTTTTGTAGCACCGGTTGCAGGGTCAGAGCGATAGCCAAAGTTATCACTCAAACGCGTATAGTTTGGTATGGGATAGATCATAGGCTCTGTCCCTGAGCTTCCCGAATTTCCAGAATTACCACTCGCAGGAGCTTGTGCTAATGTGGTTGCAGGTGTGGTTAAGACGACTGCAGCGGTTGTTTCAGGGGGCTGTGTCGTTGTAGCAGGATCAGTTGAACCGTCTTCTCCAACGGTCGCGGTTGCAATAACCGCTTCGAGTGAGCGGCTAGCTTCCTCGGCTGCGGCGATGCTTTCAGCCTCTCTAGCGGCTGCGGCTTGAGATTCAGCAATACTTGCCGCTTCTACACTGGCTGCTTGTTCGGAGTTTGCGATGCTTGCTGAAATTGCAGCTTCTTCCTGAGCTTTCGCGGCTGCGGCTTGTTCTGCGGCGGCTGCAGCTTCATTAGCGGCTTGTTCAGCAGCATATGCCTCGGCTTTCGCTCTAGCAACGGCCATGACTGCCTCAATTTCAGCATTTGTTGTGACTTGTTCTGACTCCAGGTGCTCGACATCGGAACTCGCATTCAGAATTTGGTTTCCGACATTGCTCATCTCCGTCTCAGCCAAAGCGATACCCGCTTGCACATCTGCAATTTGCTTCTCTTTTTGAGCGGCAAATGCATCATAATCTTTTTTGACTTGTTCAGCTTGAATTTTCGCAGCTTTTTGTGTTTCACGCGCATCTTCAAGTTGGGTCAACATACTTTGGTCTATGCTCGACATGTACGCCATCAAACGCAAATTCGTTAAAAATCCTTGCATGCTGTCTGATTCCAGCAAGATTTCCAGGGTGGATTTGTTGCGAATTCTGAACATGGAAGTGATGCGTTCTTCGTACTCATGCTGTTTTTTCTCAACATCTTTTACGGCATCCGTGTAACGGGTAACAGCAACTTCCATGTTGTTTTTGGCAAGTTCAACTTGGTTGAGCAAGCGCTCGTAGTCTGCTTCCGCGAGTTTCTGTTCACCCATCAGTGCTTCAAGCCCGCTGTTGAGTTCATTGCTTTTCACATTTAATGCATCCAGGTCGGCTTGTGCCGCCGCCAAGTCAATGGCAATTTGTGCTTTTCGTGCTTCGAGTTCCTCTACAGAACCAGCATGAACTTGCACGGTAGCGATGGGGTTGAACGCACCCATGCTAAAAGCCATGAGTAGCGCTATGAGAACTGCTTTGAATTTAATGCTGTGTTTTTTCTTCATGGTGTAATTCCTTTTTGAATAGTGGCGGCAACCTAGAGGGTGCTTTGATTTTGCCATTAAACTTTAATGTGCCTACGTACAGAAATCGCTGAGCCAGCAGATCCGACTAAAATACCTAAGGCCAAACTTATTAAGAGAACTTTCCAAGATACGTTATTTATTGGCAAAAGCAAGTTCTGGGCCGATAGAGCCCCGTCACCACCGCCTGCCGACTTCAACAAATTAGTAAATATTGTCTCGTAACCCATACGCACGGCGAGCCAAGCAATGATCGCTCCAAATGCGCCTATAATCGCGCCTTCTAGTATGTATGGAAAACGTATATACGCATTGGTCGCACCTATATACTTCATAATATTTATCTCCTCCGAACGAGATAACACAGAGATACGCACCATGTTTGAAATAATGAATAGAGTTATGGCACACATGACAGCAAAAGCAACCAAAGTAGCATAATTGACCCACTTCATCATGTCGCTTAGCGTCTGCATCACCTTTTCATCGTAGGTGACGTCTGTAGGCTGAACACCCGCATACGCCACAATTTGCTTCTTAAATGTCGTTGCTAATTCAGGGCTTTCGAGACGCACGTTATACACATAGGGCAGTTTCGCAGGGTCATAACCTGACAGTACTTTACTCTCCTCACCCAAATCTTTAATAAGATTGTCATAGTTTTCCAGCGGGGTCAGTTTCGACCACTCGGTAACATCCGAATTGGTGTTGATGGCCTGTTCAATCAGACTTAATTGATCTGGTGTAGCATTCCATGCAACCCAAACGGAAACAGTTGGCTGCTGTGATATTTCTTTAATCATGTGTTGTGCATTTAATGAAATAACGGTAAATGCACCAAGCAACATCAGCATCAGAGCTACGGTTGAAATAGAAGCCAAGGTCACCAGAGGGTGACGGATAATATTTTTTAAACTCTCTTTAAATGAGTTAACAACTGTGCGTACTTGCATAAAACTTCCTATCGTCTTGAAAAGCGGCTTTTGATGCGCCCCTTAGCTTTTTCTTCTTCAGCAGGCTCGACATAGAAATCGGGATCTTCGACTTCTTCAACATACAGACCATGCTCTTTATCACGGACTAGTGATCCGTCAGAGATTTCAATAACACGTTTTTGCATACGATTAACCAAAGAACGGTCATGTGTACACACGACAACCGTGGTCCCATTGCGGTTGATTTCTTCTAGCAAAGCCATGATAGATTCTGAGTTAGCGGGATCCAAGTTACCCGTAGGCTCGTCTGCTAGTAGCAGTGCGGGATTGTTAACCATCGCGCGGGCGATACCAACACGTTGTTGCTCACCACCACTGAGTTCATCCGGTTTAGCTTTTTCTCTTGCTTTAAGGCCTACGGTGGATAGCACCATCGAGACTTGTCTGCGCACTGCTTTGGGTGGGACACCTAAAATATCAAGCGCGAACGCAACATTCTCATAAATAGTTTTCGATGGTATCAAACGGAAGTCTTGGAAGACCATGCCGATGTTCCTTCTTAAGTATGGAACGATGCGTCTTTTCATTGTATTAATGTTATACCCGTCGATGAGAACTTGACCTTCTGTCGTTTTCTCCTCACAGGTTAAAAGTTTAATCAGCGTTGATTTACCTGAACCACTCTCGCCAATGATGAACACGAATTCACCATCTTCGACTTTGAAGTTCACATGCCTTAATGCCCAGGGGCTCTTAGGCGAGTATTTCTTGCTGACATCTGAAAATTCAATCAACTGTCTTGCCTCCTAATTGGCTCACTTCAATACATCCGATGCTCTCCACGTATTGGATTTTCTCCTTACACTATCACAAAGAGCATGCATACTCTAGCACAGAAAAATGAAGAAGTTTGGAACTGAGCGTTAACAAACTACGTCAACTGTACTACCGAATTTCTTATTATACATCAAAAAGGCCCGACATCTCCATGCCGGGCCATAAAGCTAAGTTAGTTTTTCCACCATTTCGCGCTTGCCTTGTGCGTCGGCTGCGGTGCATTTTGTTTCTCTAAGTACTTCCTAACCATGGATGCAAGTTTGAAAAGTACGGCATCATCAAAGTTTCTTAAGTCCAGTCCGGTAATTTTTTGTACCTTGTCTAGTCGGTAAACAAGTGTATTACGATGCACGAACAACTGGCGCGAGGTTTCACTACCGTTCAAGTTGTTTTCAAAAAACTTTTGAATTGTACGGAGTGTCTCTGAGTCCAGTTCATCGTAGCTGCCTTCAGGGAATACTTCTGTCAAAAACATCTGACAGAGCGTCGGGGGAAGCTGATAAATCAGGCGTCCCAGACCAAGTTTGTCGTAGCGCATCAGATAGCTATCGCTTTCAAAAATACTTCCGACGGTCAATGAAAGTGAAGCTTCGCGATACGATTTGGCGCAATCTTTCAAAATTTCCACAGGCATACCAATACCGATTTTTACTTTTGACATGGATTCGGTATTGATGGTTTCAAGAATCTGCAATGCCAATTCTTCGATCTTATCTTTTTCGTCGCGGCCGATTTCTTTGAGTAGCACTATGCTGTCTTCATCCATTGGCAAAAGGAAGTCCGCCTTATGATTCGGAAAGAGATTTTGAAGAATCTGCATGCACTCGAGGCTGTCCCCGTCAACTATCTTTATTAAATAGGTCACGCGTAAGGCAGCATAAGGAATGCGGAATTCACGAGCTTTCAAGGGAATATCGCCGGGCAACTCATTTTCTAAAAGAATATTCTTTAAAAGAACTTCGCGCTCTGCTTCATTTTTCCCATCTTGTAATGCCGCGCCTAGCCATGAACTAAGCAAGTCGAGATAGGTGGAAGAGACATGGTCGGTGCCTTCCATGGCACAAACATAGTCTTCTCCGCTAACAAGATTTAGGCGCTTATAGCTTCTATTCTCTGCTACCCCCTGACCTTGGTCAGTGGCAAAAAACGCAAGTGCTTCTGTGTCTGAAGAGCCTTCCAGCCCTGCGTCAGTGCTGGCTACAATGCGTCCGTCACGGTCAATAACCGTTGCTACACGATCTAAAAACTCTTCTGATGTCTTCAGTACTTGTTTTATTTCATCCATTTTGGGAGACCTTTCTGCTCGAAAACGTCAGTTTGCACTATAAATCTATCAAGAGCCCCGAATTTTATGCTTATTTTATCGTTTTGCATGCCAGCTTGCAAGTTTTTACGTTCTGATTGCGCGGGCTTCAGACAAAAAAGACTACTTGTTCTTTTTAGTAAAGACACAAGTAGCCT
>CAZNNL010000055.1:0-12096 GCA_964574395.1 uncultured Oscillospiraceae bacterium
CCGCAAATATTTACGCTCATTTGGACTTCAACTCAAAACTGGTATCAGCACAAGCCATGGTTGATGGACTTAATTTCGTCATCGTCCCGAAGCCAGAGACTCATCAAGATGAAGTAATTGTGAACCATCACCAGTCAGAAGGAGAGAAAAAACAAGACGCTTCTGCACACACATAAAAAAATAAGGCATTCCTCAGAGACTGAGGAATGCCAATGGTTTTCTGGCGGAAGCGGTGGGATTCGAACCCACGGAACCCGTGAGGGTTCAACTGATTTCGAGTCAGTCCCGTTATGACCACTTCGATACGCTTCCGTATTTATCTTCAACATCGGTTCTCTGAAATCCCTCGGATAAAGGAGAGAACTGATGGAGAGAACTACACTATGAAATTTTGCGATCTGACTGGTTAAACCCAGTTAAATCAATGGTTTAGGCTTCTATGTTACCACATAAGTACGACGCTTTCGAGTCGAGCTCGTTATGACCTCTTCGATACGTCTCCAAAAATAAAGCGCCTCGCAGGCGTAAGACTCTAGGAAATTATAATTGAGCTTGGAACTATGGTCAAGGAATTTGCCCTGTGCTAAAATAAGAACGATTGTTTGAGTATGTGAGAAGGGACTGAGTTTGTGCTGATTTTAGGGGTTGACCCGGGCTATGCGATTACTGGATATGGGCTTGTAAAGAGCGAAGCAGGGCGTCTGAAATTAATTGATTCAGGTATTATTACTACTCCAAGTACAGAAGCATTTCCACAAAGATTAGAAAAAGTTTATCAAGGACTAAATGAAATCATTGCTTATTTTAGACCACAAGCGATGGCTATTGAAGAACTCTTTCTTGGTAGAAATAAAACAACCGTCATAGGTACTGCTCAAGCACGTGGTGTTGCTTTACTTGCAGCCGCCGGCTTTTCAGTACCGGTTTTTGAGTTTACACCAATGCAGATAAAAAAAGCTGTAACTGGCAGTGGGAGAGCTGAAAAACAACAAGTACAGGCCATGGTACAAGTATTACTGAATATGCAGGAACAACCTAAACCGGACGATTTGGCGGATGCTTTGGCAGTTGCTATTTGCCAGTGCTTTATGGGGGTGCAGGCTCAGTATATTGCGCAAAGCGGCTACCAGAGACAAGCACAGAAGAAGCGCTATGGAACACGCGTTAATATAGGAAAGCTAGGGGATCAACTCCCTCAGAAATAAGGAAAGATTCATGTTTGCATATATCAAAGGCACTTTAATAGATACAGAGAACGACTATATAGTTCTAGATAATAATGGGATGGGCTACAAGCTTATGACATCTCCGCAATTGGTAACCGCTTTCGGTGCGACAGGTGACGCTGTAACTGCGTATACCTCTCTTGTTATTAGACAAGATGTATTTCAATTATATGCTTTTCCTAGCCAGGCTGAAGCGAAGATGTTTGAGCTTTTGCAGACTGTGACCGGTGTGGGACCTAAAGTTGCTGCTTTAGTTCTTGGCACTTTTACACCTGATAAGTTCGCATTGGCTGTTTTGGCTGGCGATGCCAAGGCTTTGATGTCGGTTAAAGGCTTAGGGAAGAAAGGTGCTGAAAGGCTTATTTTGGAGCTTAAAGATAAGCTTAAGGCATCGGATATTGGTGGTAAATTTGCCAATAGTAATGTTGTGGACATGACCCAAGCCCTTAACCCCCAGACATCATCTATGTATGATGAGTGCATGAGTGCAATGCTTGTCTTGGGTTATTCGCCCATCTTGGCAAAAGAGATGATTGATCAAACGTTCGATCCACAGGTCGATTTAGAAGAAAATGTTAGGCGTGCATTACGTATGGCTGCACGATAGCACGGAAATGTTGAAGATAGAGCAATACAGCGCGATAGAAGAGGTTAATGATTGATGGCAAGATATTTCGATGAAGAAGGAGAGATGAATTCTTATCTACCCGAAAATGTAGATTTGATGGCTCCATCTGCCAGCTACGATGACAATGATGAAAATCGTTTGCGACCGCTTACGATGTCGGAATATTTTGGTCAAGATAAAGTTAAACAAAACTTGAGTGTTTTTATTGAGGCAGCAAGACAAAGGGCAGAAGCACTAGATCACGTGCTTTTATATGGCCCACCAGGTTTAGGAAAAACAACACTCGCGGGTATTATTGCTGCTGAACTAGGGGTGAATTTTAAAGTAACCACAGGTCCGACTATTGAAAAGCCTGGTGACTTGGCGGCGATGCTGACAAATATGGAAGAACGCGACGTGCTTTTTATTGATGAAATCCATCGCTTGTCAAGATCAGTAGAAGAAGTACTTTACCCTGCCATGGAAGATTACATGCTTGACATTATGATTGGTGTCGGTCCAGGCGCCAGATCTTTACGTTTACAACTGAAACAATTCACACTGATAGGCGCTACGACACGCGCTGGCCTGTTGTCAGCCCCATTAAGAGATCGCTTTGGTGTAGTCAATCGTCTTGAATTGTATTCGCCCGCCGAACTCAGTCAGATTCTGACGCGCGATGCTGCAATCCTTGGCATTGGCATTGATAGTGAGGGGCTTAAGCAAATTTCTATGCGTTCGCGCGGCACACCTCGCATTGCAATTAGGCTTTTAAAAAGGCTCAGAGATTTTGCCCAAGTGAAGGGCAGTGGCATTATAGACGAAGCGGTGGCGAATTATGGCTTAGAGGCCTTAGACATTGATGACTTGGGCTTAGACCTCGTAGATAGACGGCTCATGCGTAACATGCTGGAGTTTTTTGGGGGAGGTCCTGTTGGCCTTGATACCTTGGCAGCCAGCACAGGGGAAGATGCACGCACAATTGAAGATGTCTACGAACCATATTTGATGCAACAAGGATTTTTGGCAAAAACACCGCGGGGAAGGGTTCTCACGCGTCGTGCTTGGGAACATCTAGGAGAGATTTGCCCTGCAGATTACGAACAAAACCTCGGCAGCATGGGTAAATCTGTCACTAGGCAAATGCGCATTGAAGACTTAGAAGAAGATAAGTAAGAGTAAATGTTAAATAAAAAAATTCTATTACATGTATGCTGTGGCCCTTGTGCAGAGTGGCCGGTTGAAGCCTTGCGTAGTGAAGGCTTTGATGTGGATGCGTACTTTTATAATCCCAATATTCATCCTCAAGCTGAACATGACAAAAGACTAGAAAACATGCGCAAGATGGCAGAAATTCATCAAGTAAAGCTGTTTGTCGATGGGGAGAGCATGGAAGCGCATTGGCGTTCACTTGCTCATTTAAAGAAAGAGGCACATTGCAAAATGTGTTATGCGATGAGGCTGCAAGAGGCTGCGCGTTTTGCGAAGCATAATTCTTATGAATACCTGACGACGTCCTTACAAGTTAGCCCTTATCAAGATCAGAATGTTATTAGAAACATCGCGATGAAGGCATGTCAGGACAACGGTATTATATTTGTTGACAGACCCTTCTTAGATGCGTTTAGTGAAGGGCAAGAACAAGCCAAAAATGATGGTTTGTATAGGCAAAAATATTGCGGTTGCATTTTTTCACTTAGCGAAACGAACCCAAAGTTCCGTGCGCGCTACCTTAAGGAGTTTGCACTTCGGGAAGAAGATCTTCCGGTGCGCGAGCAGTAACATAGGCCGTCTTATAGTGTTCATAAATGACCATTCCCGGTCTGGCACCCTTAGGTTTTTTTAGTTCTGATACTGGGCAGTAATCTACAGCCGTTTTAGCGGCTGAGCCTGCCACTGAGCCTTTTGCGGCACGACTGAACCAGGCTGCTAGAATGGCCGCTTCTTCAATGCTTCTGAGAGGCACATCATCCGTTAACTGTCCACTACTCAAGATGACATGAGAACCTGCATTTCGCTGAACATGAAACCAGAGATCTTTCTTATGCGCTGTTCTGAGGCTTAATTTATCGTTCTGAAGGTTGTTACGTCCAACCAATATTTCTATTCCGTCAGAGGACAAATAACGTCTTGGCCCAGCCGTTTGCGCTGTGCTTTCTGAAACTTTTGAAGCTGTTTTTCTGCGCAACGCTTTACGTTGGTTAAAGGTGAGCTGTCGGTTCTTTTCTTGTCTTTCACTTTTGGCAAAAAGATTCTGCTGTTTGATTTCATCCTTAATCATTGCTAAATCACCGCTGTTTTCAGCTAGTTCAATGCTGTTTAGCAGAGAGTTAAGGTAGGCAATCGCAGCTTCATCCTGCTCCAAATATTCCATTGCCAATTCAAACTTTCTTTTCAGACGGTTATAGCGCGTGAAGCGCGCTTGTGCATTCCAGCTAGGGTTGCGATGTGGATTTAATTCAATCACACGTTCTTTATTTTCATTGTAGTAATCAGCAACAGTAACTGAAGCTTGCCCTTGTTTTATTCGGTAGATGTTAGCCAGTATTAGTTCGCCTTCTTCTTTCAAGCTTGCATAGTTTTCGCTGTCCTGCACATCTTTTAGATGTACGTGAAGCATTTTCTCACTGTGTTCAAGCACTACTTGTATGCGCTTTAGAAGTGCGTTTTGTTGTTGGATAAAGCGTTGTGAATGGTCATGTTTGCTGTAGAAATAGGTGAGCATGGTGTTGCTCGAGAGGAAGGATTTGGTTTTGCCAAGATGTAAATCAAAGACGTGAAAATCGAAAGGGATGGCATCCCGTTCCGTCCTATAAAATACAGAAGGTTTAAGATCAGCGCTGACGATGCGCTCGAGCATGGTGATTGTCACATCGCTTAAGTCCTGCCAAGCGCTCGCATTTAATGATGCTGCATTCTGCCTAGGGTCTATTTGGGCTTGAAATAGCAATTCGTTGACCAAAGCAGGGGAAAAGCCCGAAAAACAGCCTAACAAAGCCTTCTCCAATGCTTGGTGCTGGTTCAAGTCAGACCAGAGAGCAGTCACTTTCGACTCATGTGAACTTAGCTTCTTCAAGATATCAGCTGCTAGTGCTTTGTCTTGCTTAGGTGGAGCGACATATTGTCGTGCGGGCAAGACCTCTCGGTAGCGGTTTACACGGCTGTCGACGTGAACTATAGCATCAATAATCAGTTGGTCTTCATTGAGTAGGATGATATTACTGTGGCGCCCCATGCACTCAAACAATAGTGTTTTTTCAGATTTATCACCTAGCTCATTACTTGTTTGAAAAGTAAGTTGAAAAACGCGTTCATAAGCTTCAGTTTCAATGCGCAAGAGTCTACCGCCTTGTAAATGCTTGCGTAGAAGCATGCAAAACATAGGGGCTTCGGGTGGAAACTCTTGTTTTTCTTCAAGTAAGTGTAGCCTAGGTGTAGAAGGGTTGGCAGATATTAACAGTTGATGATTTTTCCCTTGGCTGCGCAAACCAAGTAGAATATCGTAACGTCCAGGCTGGCGCACGCGATCAACTCGCGCGTCTGCAAGCTCAGTATTTAAGTCTCGTGCGATAAAATAGGCACTGATTCCATCAAGTGGCATAGATGCGTGATTTTCCTTTCGATACAACGTTTTGACGAAAAAGATCAAGAACTGTTGATTTTGCAATTTTAGCACAGTCCATGTGTTAAAATATGTTCCAATGATACATCGTTGCAGAGGTGACAAATGTCCAAACAAAACGCTAATCAAAGTAGCGATCCGAATCTACGTAAACGCAGAGTAAAACAACTTCAAATTGTCGAAGAACCAAGCTTTATGCTTGCGTTGGTCAACTATGTGAAAACGCATTTGTTAGGCCAAGTTTTGGCTTTGATTGTTTTGGCTATTGTTATTGTACTCGCAAATGTTGTAATTGCAGGTGACAGCTTTGATACTTTCTTCATGTTGATAGGTATCGAGATTACCCTGCTGCTGCTCATTCTTTGGATATTTTACTTGCTAGCAGCGAGAAAGAATCCCGAAGAAGAAAATAATTAATTGTTATTAAAAAAGATTTGGAGGATGAAAGATGAGAGCATTTAGTATTCATGACATGGACGTGAAGCGTTTCATGCAGGTGTTGGATCAATGTAAGGGGAATGTATACTTGGAAACACCAGAAGGTGACCGTTACAATTTAAAGAGTAAGCTGAGTCAAATGATGGGTTTGTTTCAGATTATGGAAGGTGCTAAATTAGTTGAAGCCACCATCGTTTGTGATAATCCTGAAGATGAGGCTTTGCTATTTAGAGCGAACTTATTTGGATAAGTAATGCATGACTAAAAAGAGCAGCAGTGTTGAAACATATCGATTTACTCCCTTAGATATTGCGACTTATATTAAATGGTCGCAGCTCAGTGGTGAGCAGGAATATCGCGTTATTGCTAGTTTTTGGAAGCTTCGTAAGCGTATTTTATCCAAGAGCTGTGGTTCGAGTTTTGAAACTTATACGAAACGCATATACCTTGATTTGCGCCTTTTGTGGGAACGTGATTTTGTTAACGAGCATTGCCCCTTGTCGAGAGCCTTAGATCTGGATAAGCAGCCTCCCGTTTTGCTGCTTAAGAGTGAGGCCATGCTAGAACTTTATTTAAAATTGGTAGCTTTGCATTTATGGCTTACCGAACATTTGCCGCTAATTAGTGTGCGCTGGCCTGACGTGCTTCAAATGACAGGCATTAAAAAACCGAGTAATAGTCTATGGAAAAGAATTAATACTGCTGCCAATGCTTTGCAACTTGAGATAAGCAGTCATGAGAATTCTTCTTATTCTGTGGATGATTTTATACTATTAAAATCCTCTCAGTTTTCCTTGAAAGGTTAAGCATGGATAGTGTAAATACAGAAGGTCTTTGGGCAGATCTAAATAGTTTAACGTCAGAATCAGAAATGAAGTCCTACTATTGGAGTCCTTTTGCCTTAAAAGATACGCGTGAACTTATTCGTGATGGTGTCTTAAAAGGAACCGTAACACGCCTTAGGGAACGCCTTTCCAAAGCATCCGCTGTATTCGATATGAAACGCATGGTACTTTGGTCGAAAGGGGAACTTGAACAAGAAAGGCAGGCACATGTTCTGCTTGTTTTTCAAGCTGAGCCCGAGAATCCTCATCACGTGCGTCTGCACATCCATCAAAGTGCTGCTTTCGCCTACGCAGACTTAGATAATGCATTATCTGATGAGTTGAAACAGTATTTTGTTGTGCAGGAATTCTGGCGTATTAGCACTTACATCAAAGTAGAAGGGCAAGGTGATTCAAATCCGGCCAACGGCACTGCCACGTTTTTAGATCGGCTAGGCTTTGTAGTCGAAGCTAGATTGCCTGATTTCTATTTAGACGGTGTAGCCCCGCAAGCCGCAGACTTGTGGCGTTGGGACATTAGCGCTAATGATTTTGAAGCTTTCTTCCTGCCCTATGCTGATGGTGCGTTAATCGTTTCGGGAACTAGCGAAAAGGTTGAAGCGATTTATTTTTGTGCGCTTGGTGAAGAAATTCTCGATGGGCAGACCTTTTTAAAGGCATATAAACTAGGCTGTGCTGACACTGACGCTAAACTGACACGCATTAAGCGTGGCAAAAAGGGTGACTTATCCGAAAACATGCGTGTTGCATATAACGAACTTAAGGCATATCTTGCTGGCAAAAATATCACCTTCAGCTTCGCTATAGGAGAAGCCGGTGGCAGCGCCTTCCAGCAACAAGTATGGGAAGAACTAAAAGCAATTCCCTATGGAGTTACTTTGTCTTATCTTGATGTGGCGAGAAGACTTGCCCCGGGTGACGAAGGTAAGGCGCATCGCCTAGCACGAGCTGTAGGTTCCGCTTGTAGTGCGAATCCGCTTTGTATCGTTACTCCTTGCCATCGTGTGATTGGGAGCGATAACAGCCTAACTGGATTTATTGGTGGTGTGCATTTTAAGGCTAGACTTTTAGATATGGAAATGCTTGGTCTAAGTGGCCCAAATAGTGAGGAAGAAAATGAATAGACATACATCTTTAGCTGCAACGACAATGCTTGCTCCTTTACCAGTAGTGTTGGTATCTGCGGCTTGTACCAAGGCTAGCTTAAGAGCACGGAAACAGGAGAACGAGGAGGCTTTTGCCAAACGTTATAAAGAGAGTCTGGGGGATTTATACGACAGCATCGATGTCGGTGAAGGGGACGAGCTAATACGCACCATATCAACCATTGCCTGGGCAGGTGTTGTATCTTCCAATCCACCGCGGCTGAGTCTTTCCATTCGTTCCAGTCGTTTGCTCTTTTCTTTGGCTGAAATCAGCGGTCATATGATGGTTTATCCCATTTGTGAAAGCTTTGTGAACAAAGCTGATTTCTGCGGTGTTAAATCCGGCCGTGACATGGATAAGTTTAAGGAGTGTGGCTTTGATACATACGACTTAGAGGGCGACAAAGAAAAGCCTGTCTTCGCAGGAGCGCCAATTGTCTTGTGTGTGAAAATTGAGCAAAGTTTAGATTTAGATTCGCACGAATTGTTTATTTCTTTAATAGAAGATGTTCTACTGCACGACAAACTCATATATGAGCGGGGTAAAGTTCATTTGGAGGAAGCCAGGCTCGTCAGTTACGCACATGGTGAATACTATGGCATGGGTGGATGCTTGGGATTTTTCGGTTTTAGTGTAGCTGCTCCTGAAGTCTTAGAGCGCAGAATGCCCAAATCGAGAAAAATTTGATACAATGGCTATTGATTTTTAATCACAAGGAGGAACACATATGGCTCAGCTTATCGGTAATGCAATATTCGGCCAATCGGGTGGCCCGACATCTGTTATCAATTCAAGTGCAGCAGGTGTATTTACGGAAGCATTAAAACAGAAAGGTGTCATCAACAAAGTTTTTGGCGCCGCACACGGAATTAAAGGTATTCTAGAAGAGAATTTCTACGATATGGGTGAAGAGGATCCTTACGAATTAGAACTCCTCAAAACAACACCCTCATCCGCATTAGGATCTGTACGTTACAAATTGGAAGATGTCACTGTCGACGACACCGATTACAAACGCTTGCTAGAAGTTTTCAAAAAATACGATATTCGCTATTTCTTCTACAATGGCGGAAATGATTCAATGGACACCTGCAATAAGATTTCTAAATTTATGCATAATGCTGGCTATGACTGCCGCGTCATGGGTGTTCCTAAGACTATCGATAACGACCTTTTCGGCACAGATCACTGCCCTGGTTACTCCTCAGCTGCGAAATATATCGCCACGGCGACCATGGAAGTTTATCTAGATGCACGCGTCTATGATACTGGCATGATTACCGTACTAGAAATTATGGGACGCAACGCTGGCTGGCTAACTGCGGCTTCAGCATTAGCATCACACAAAGGTTATGGCCCAGATTTAATCTATCTACCAGAAGTCGATTTTGAAATTGAAAAGATGGTTGATGATGTTAAGCGCATCTATGCTCAAACCGGCAAGGTTATCATCGCTGTTTCTGAAGGCGTGAAAACCAAAGAGGGAAAATATATTCCAGAACTCGTCGGTGAAGTTGAAACAGATGCTTTTGGACACAAACAAATGGGCGGTACCGCTGCAGTGTTGGCCGAATATCTGAAGAAAGAAACTGGCGCTAAAGTCAGGGGTATTGAATTCTCACTCTTACAACGTTGTGCTGCGCACTGTGGCTCAAAGTCTGATGTTGAGGAGTCATTTAGGGCAGGACAAACGGCTGTTCAAGAAGCTGTTGCTGGCAAAACCGATTACATGGTCGGTTTCGAACGCGTTTCTTCTGTTCCATACGTCTGTGAGATGAAGCTCATCCCCTTGGATGAAGTCGCTAACACAGAGCGTAAAATTCCACGCGAATGGATTAATGAAGAAGGTAACTTCGTCAACGATAAGTTTGTTGAGTATGCATTACCTTTGATTGCTGAAGACTCTGCTCCACCCAAGGTAGACGGTCTGCCACGTTGGGCTAGATTGAAGAAGGTTTTGGCGACGAAGTAGTTTTGCCAATAAAATAACAGAAATTATTTCGGTAAGGCAGAAAACACGGAAAATCTCCTTGACAGATTTTGGAAATGTTTTTATGCTTTACCGAGTGTCGCCACTGTGGCTCAGGGGTAGAGCAATTCACTCGTAATGAATAGGTCGTGAGTTCGATTCTCACCAGTGGCTCCATACGTAAGCTCCGGAATCTCAAAGGTTTTGGAGCTTTAACTTTTGTTAACCTAACTTGTTTCAACATTGAAGTTCCCGCATAATATGCAAGAGGAAGTAGAAAGAGAGGTAGTGCTATGCTTGAAATCTTGAAAACAATAGAAAACAAGATTGTTGAAATCGAGGAGTATGAGGCGGGCTGTTGGATAAACGTCGTTGAACCTACATCTCGTGAGCTTGCCTACTTAAAAGAACATTTCGATATAGAGGAAGAATTTATTAAAGCATCCATGGACTTGGAAGAAGCTCCTCATATCGACACAGAGGATGAGCAAGTTCTGATTGTCGTTGATATCCCTATCATTGAAAAAGAAGCCGATAAACATAGTGCGCTCTATACTACAATCCCGCTAGCAATAATACTCTTGAAGAAATGTATCATTACGATATGTCGCGAAGATGACACCTTTATGCAAGAGTTTAAAAACAATCGCATTAAGGGCTTTTTTACACAATACAAAACACGCTTTGTTCTGCAAATCCTGTACCGCAATAGCACGAAATATTTGCAATACTTGCGTTTAATCGAAAAGGCTTCGACCCGCATGGAACAGTCAATGCGTCACTCTATCGGGAATAAAGAACTGCTGGACTTTATGCGCTTGGAAAAATCTTTGGTTTATCTATCAAGCTCGCTCCACTCAAATGGTGTGTTACTTGAACGGCTGATGCGAAATCCGCAGATAACGAATTATCCAGAAGACGAAGAATTGCTAGAGGACGTCATCATTGAGAATCGCCAGGCGATTGAGATGGCTAAGCTATACAGCAGCATTTTGACCCCTACAACTGAGACTTTTGCTACTATTATTTCTAATAACCAAAATGACGTCATGAAAATATTGACCACAGTTACCATCGTCATGGTTATTCCACAGATCATTGGTTCTTTCATGGGTATGAATGTTGATTTACCCATCAGTGCCAATTCGCCTGTTTCCTTCTGGTCTATCGTGGCGATTTCTGTGGTGCTTTGTCTTTTTGCGATTTGGTATCTCTGGCGTAAGAAGATGTTATGAATGATATTGATGATAAAGGTTTAAGACTTAATTTATATTTGGCAAAATCGGGACACTGCTCACGAAGACAGGCCGACGAACTAATTCGTAGCGGACAAGTGCGCATTAATGGCGCAGTCGCGGAATTGGGGACGCGTGTTTTTGCCAATGATATTGTCCATGTAAATGAGCAAGAAATTTCCGTTGCCGATGCTCCGCAGCCTCTTTATATTGCGCTGAACAAACCACGTGGCGTCGTTTGTACCACGGATAGGAGAGATTCTGACAATATCGTCGATTATCTCAACTTTCCTGAGCGTATTTTTCCCATTGGCAGACTAGATAAAGATTCTTCGGGGCTCATTCTGCTAACTAATGACGGTAGTATTGTGAATAGAATACTGCGAGCGCAGTATGGGCACGAAAAAGAATATATTGTAAAAGTAGACCAAGAAATCACTGCAGATTTTCTGAAACATATGCGTGGCGGTGTGCCGATTTTAGATACCGTAACAAATCCCGCAAAAGTCACACAAATCAACGAAACGGAATTTCGCATCGTCTTGACACAAGGTCTGAATAGACAAATCAGACGTATGTGCGAATATTTGGGCTTTCGCGTAGTGCGCCTGAAACGTATCAGGGTTATGCACATAACGCTTGGCAAAATGCAAGTCGGCGAATGGCGCAACTTGAGCTACAAAGAACTGAGAGATCTTGAAGCGTTGCTGACAAAAGCTGAAACCACGCGCCTAGCGTCCAAGGATCAAAAAGATACAAGGAATTAGACTATGCCAGATAATGATATAGAAAATAGATTGAAAAAGAAGAAATTTAGAAGGCGACTCTACATCTTAGTGTTCGGGCTTATAGTTGGAGTTGCGTTAAGCTACTTTATGACGAGACCTAAACCGCTGCCGCTTGTCAGAACAGCAGTGGCTGCTAAAGAAGCTTCGCTTGTGCAGACTTTAAGTGTTAGTGCTGAGGTGAGTCCTTTTGCCATACAGAACGTAGACGCCGTTAGGCAAA
>CAZNNL010000056.1:0-11571 GCA_964574395.1 uncultured Oscillospiraceae bacterium
TGGAGAACTGTATGTATACGATTATCAGAAATGGTCTAATTGTCGATGGCTTGGGAGGGATTCCTTTTCAATCAGACTTGCTATTAAAGAATGATGTAATACAAGATATTGGAGAATTCTCTGGCATCGATGCTATTCTAGATATTGATGCAGAGGGGCTTGTTGTAAGTCCAGGATTTATTGACGGACATACACATTCTGATCTGAATGTCATAATAAATAGGCAACAACCTCATGCACTCTATCAAGGTGTCTCTACCATTGTGGTTGGTCAGTGTGGTTTAGGGTTTGCACCAATGAGACCAGAGCATTTTGATGATTCAATTCGTGTAAATTCTGGAATATTTGGAGACGAAAGAGCGTTTCTAGACAGGTGGGCAGGGTTTGGAGAATATTTGAATAAATTAAATGGTACTGCTTTGAATGTAGGTGCAAATGTCACTCATAATGCTATTAGACAGTACATTTCAGGATTCAAAAATGAAATTCTTACTGCTGAAAAAATCGAACAAGCAGCAAATATCCTGGATCTTGCTTTTCGCGAAGGCGCTTTAGGGTTCTCTGTCGGTTTGTCGTACTACCCGAGTGGATATAGCTCTACAGAAGAGTTGATAGAATTGTGCAGAGTAGTAAAAAAGCACGATGCTGTCTTTTGTGTACATTTAAGGCTCGATGACGGACAAATTCCATTGAATCCCGTAGAAGAAATTGTAGAAGTCGTTGCAAAAACAGGTGTTAAGCTTAACATGCTACACTATAGAACTTCTGGCAATAACACGATTGAGCAAGTGGTTGCTCCATTTGAAAATCTAATAAAACAAGGAATGGATATAAACTTTGAGTATTATCCCTACCTAGTCGGTGCTGGATTAGTGCTGGCCCTTCTTCCTGCTTGGGCTCAAGAAGATGGATTTGATGCAATTATGCAAAGACTAACTGATAAAGAGGGACGGGCGTTTTTGCTGAAAAGCATTGAAGAACGCTTGAAATACTTTTTTACACCCGGACAGCGAGCGAGAATAATTTTAACTGCTAATCCATACGATAAAAATTTAGGTATGACAATAGATGAAATAGCAGTTGAAAATAAAGAAACAGTATCAGAGACAATAGTACGTTTGCTTTTTGAAAATGAACTGGAAGTGGGTTTTGAAGGTATTGAATTTCAGAGCGAGTCCTTAAAATCCAGGCTTTATGATGAACAATACGAACTATTTAACCATTCACTTTACACTGTGGGCAGTGACACAATTCCAACAGGTGTGATTTGTCACCCAAGAGCTTTTGCTACTTTCCCAAGAATTCTTACTCAGATGCGTAATCGTCATATGCCTATCGAACGAGTAATTCCTAAAATAACATCACAGCCTGCTAGAATTTACAATCTAAAAAATAGAGGAACAATTGAAAAAGACAAAAAAGGAGATATTTGTATTTTTGATCAAAATACAGTAATTGATAATGCAACTTTTGATTCACCTCGAAAAAAATCAGATGGAATAGTCACTGTTATTGTAAATGGCTTACCTGCAATGCTTGACGGTACACTTACCGGCATTTTGGCTGGCAAAAATATAAAGCGAGGCCAATGATGTTTTCGTATTTAAGCTATGGAATAAAACCAATCATCAATGCGAGCGAAACATACACAAACCTCGGGGGATCTGTCATGAATCCTGAGACAGTACAGTCAATGTTAGATGCTAGCCAAGTGTTTGTGGATGTAAATCAATTGACAAGCAAGCTTTGTCAACATATTGCGGATATAACTAATAATGAAGCGGCCTTTGTCACTTCCGGTGCAGCTGCGGGGCTAGTTCTAAGTGCTGCCGCCTGTGCATCCATTGGCCATGAGAGCCATAACAAGCGTGATTTAATGCGGATTGATGAAAAAAGAAAAGAAGTGTTGATGTTTGATGGCTTGTATACTCAATTGATTCCGTATTGGAAACAAGTTAAATATGCAGGGGTTGATATAAAGTTTGTCTCACCGAATAAAAATGCCATAAAAGAAGCTGTAAATGAAAACACAGTAGCATTTTTTTTGTTCCCTGCTAGCCTGTATGAGAGAGATTTACCAAAATGTGAAGAAATTATCCCTTTTCTAAAATCAGAAAAGCTTAATGTTGTAGTTGATGCAGCTGCACAGCTTCCGCCTAGTTCAAACCTTTGGCATTATACAAAAGAATTAGGTGCGGATTTAGCGCTATTTAGCGGTGGCAAGCATATTAAAGGGCCGCAATCTACAGGGCTGATTGTTGGAAATAAAAAATTTGTTTCGACTTGCCGTGCATTGGCAAGCCCCAATCCTCTCATTGGTAGACCGTTTAAAACGAGCAAAGAAGAGCTAGTTGGATTTACAGTCGCCCTTGAACATTTTATTAAAGAAAATGAAGAGGAAAGATACCTTAAACAGAAAAAGATATTATTACGAATTCAAAATAGCCTAGAAACTGCGCCAGGATTTACAAGCAAATTATCAAAAGAGGGTCGGCTAGGAACTTATCAGCCTCTTCTATGGCTATCTTTGCCAAAAGGATTGACGGGTAAACAGTTTAACGAGTTTACGAGAAACAGAACACCTTCTGTCGATGTTGGTTACGTCGATTATGATCCGATTAGAGATGACGATCACATCTTTATTAATGCATATAATTTGGGAGATGATGAGATAGAAGACGTTGTAAATGCAATCAATGCGATTATTACCATGTTTCAGAATTAGTTAATAATTTAAAACAAATTACAAATGGAGGAGATCAAATGAAGGAATATTATACTGGTATTGGAAAGATACCTTACGAAGGGCCGACAAGCAAAAATATGTTAGCTTTCCATTACTATAATCCAGAGGAAATAGTATTTGGCAAATCGATGCGTGAACATCTGAAGTTTGCTATGTCATATTGGCACACAATGAATGCATCGGGCACAGATATGTTTGGTCCAGGCACTGCTGACAAGGAGTACAGCGGCATGGATAAAGTATCCATAGCACGGGCCAAAGCCGAAGCTGCTTTCGAATTAATGGATAAACTTAATATTGATTATTATTGCTTCCATGATGTAGACGTCATCGATGAAGGTGAAACATTGGAAGAATCAAATTGCCTTATGGATGAAGCGTATCAGATTTTGGCAGAACTTCAGCAGAAATACAATAAAAAATTACTTTGGGGCACAACCAATTGTTTTTCACATCCGCGTTTTATGAGTGGTGCAGGCACCTCTCCTTCGGCAGATGTTTTCGCTTACGCAGCTGCAAAAATTAAGAAAACTTTAGAGCTAACCGTGAAACTTGGTGGCACTGGTTATGTATTTTGGGGCGGACGTGAGGGTTATGAAACCTTACTCAATACCAATACAAAATTAGAACAAGACAATATGGCAAAACTGATGCATATGGTTGTTGACTACGGGCGTAAAATAGGCTTTAAAGGCGATTTTTTTATTGAACCAAAGCCGAAAGAGCCTATGAAACATCAATATGACTTTGATGCTGCAACTTCATTATTTTTCATACATAAATACGGTTTAGAGAAAGATTTTAAATTGAATATCGAAGCCAACCATGCAACTTTGGCTGGCCATACTTTCCAACACGAGCTACGTGTCGCTCGTGATAATAACGCTCTAGGTTCTGTCGATGCGAATCAAGGCGATTTGCTTCTAGGTTGGGATACAGATCAATTTCCCACCAATGTCTACGACACAACCTTGGCAATGTACGAGATATTAAAGAACGGTGGGATGGAAAATGGAGGTCTAAATTTCGATTCTAAAGCCAGACGTTCTTCGAACCGTATGGATGACACGTTCTATTCATATATCGCTGGCATGGATGCTTTTGCCTTAGGCTTAAGAAAGGCGGTCAAAATGCTTGAAGATGGACGCATTGATGATTTTGTCAAACAGCGTTATCTTAGTTATGAAGACGGTATTGGTCGAGAAATTGTCGACGCAAACATAGACTTAGAAACACTTTCAGATTATGCATTGGGGAACGGTGAACCGAGTGCTGAAAGTGGAAGACAAGAGTATCTTGAGATGATTATGAACGACGTACTTTTTGGCTAACTAAGGCTTACTTTATTGGTAAACGCGTAAAATAAAATACAACGTTCCGTTCACCCACATCAGGAGGCCATTATGTTATTCGCAGGTTTAGATTTAGGCACATCGGCACTAAAGTTGATTGTTACGAACAAGCAGGGGGAGATCCTTCAAACCTTGCGGCGTGAGTATCCGCTGGATTTTCCACAGGCGAATTGGTCTGAGCAAAATCCGTTAGATTGGTGGGCGGCTTGTGAGGATGCGCTGATCGAGGCAGCTGAGTTGGTCAAACCTGAAAAAATTGGTGCCCTGGGTATTGGCGGACAAATGCATGGTTTAGTCATTTTGGATGAAACCGATGAACTCATTAGGCCTGCAATTTTATGGAACGATGTGCGAACAGGTGAAGAGACAAAGCATCTGAATGAAACAATTGGGCAAGAAAAATTGGTGAAGTGGACGGGGAACATTGCTTTTGCCGGCTTTACTGCACCGAAACTGCTGTGGCTGAAGACGCACGAACCGGAGAACTTCGCGCGTATTGCCAAGATAATGCTGCCTAAAGATTACATCAATTATCGTTTGACGGGCGAGCATGTGACGGATTTTTCGGATGCTTCGGGTATGCTTCTTTTGGATGTGGCAAAACGACGCTGGTCCAAAGAAATGCTGGAAATCTGTGACATTACTGAGGAGATGCTACCAAAACTTTACGAGAGCTATGAGGTCGTCGGTCACGTGCGCCCAGACCTTAGCGAGAAAATTGGCCTGGCTGAAGGTTGCTTGGTGGCGGCTGGTGCTGGTGACAATGCAGCAGCGGCAATTGGTATGGGTGTGGTGGATGACCTAGATTGCAATATTTCGCTGGGGACGTCGGGTACGCTTTTTATTGCGGCGGATCAGTATGCAAAGGTGAGTAACAATTCGTTGCATGCGTTTTGCCATGCTAATGGTGCCTATCATGTGATGGGAGTCATGCTGAGCGCGGCTTCGTGCAATCAGTGGTGGGTAAAGAACATTTTAAAATCTGATGACTACAAAGTTGAACAGGATGCAATTCAAAAGCTGGGTGAAAACGATGTGTATTTCATGCCTTACCTCATGGGCGAGCGCACGCCTCATAATGATGAAGATATTCGTGGGGCGTTTGTGGGGCTTTCCATGTCGACTAAGCGTGAGGATATGACGCAGGCTGTGCTGGAAGGGGTGGCGTTTGCGCTGCGTGATGCGCTTGAAATTGCTCGAGACTTGGGAATGCAACTCGTGAGCAGCAAGATTTGTGGCGGCGGTGCGAAAAGTACGCTTTGGAGAAATATCATCTCAAATGTGCTCAATTTACCTTTACAGAGGATGGAAACCGATGAAGGTCCTGCTCTAGGTGGGGCTATTTTGGCTATTGTGGCGGCGGGTGTCTATCCTGATGTGTCGTCTGCTTGTAAGATAATTGTGGCAAAAGGAAAGCTCGAATACCCTGGCCCAAGTTTAGTTAAACACTACGATGAAAAATACGAAAAATACCAAAGGCTTTATCCTCTATTACAAGATCTATACAAAAATTAATAATTGTATAAGAAATTAAATCCTCGCATTGACTATTATTGAACTATGTTAGAATGTAATAAAGTTATATAATACTTAAATTGTAGAGTGCAAATCTTACAAAAAAAGGGTGCAGAATATCTGCAGCCTTGATATTTTGACCAACTGCGAGGTGCTGCTGATGAGTGAATACATCGCCGAGATGAAAAACATCAACAAAAGTTTTTCCGGCGTAAAAGTACTTGACGATGTTGATTTTAATCTAAAATCTGGTGAAGTTCTTGCTTTGTTGGGTGAGAACGGTGCAGGAAAATCCACTTTAATGAAAATTTTAAGTGGTGTTTATACGCGTGATAGTGGAGATGTCACCATCTTTGGCAAGTCCTATGGCGACTTGACACCGAAACAAGCACAAGAAATCGGTGTAGCTATCATTCATCAGGAACTCAATATGTGCCAACATTTATCTATAGCCGAAAATATCTTTTTGGCGAGAGAAATAAAGAAAAATGGCATGCTTGATAAAACCGAAATGAACAAGCAGGCTAAAGAGATTTTGGCGCGTTTGCATCTTGATATAGACCCAACAATTTTAGTTGGTGACTTGTCAGTTTCCAAGCAACAAATGGTGGAGATTGCTAAAGCACTTTCGCTCGACGCTAAGATTCTCATCATGGACGAGCCGACCTCAGCCTTAACCTCTAGAGAAATACAGGAACTGTTTAAGGTTATCCACGATTTGAAAGCGACGGGTTGTGGCATTGTTTATATTTCGCATCGTCTGGAAGAGTTACAACATATTGTGGATCGCGCGCAGATTTTGAGAGACGGGAAATACATAACGACGCTTAATTTTGCCGATACTAATTTGGATGAAATAATTTCCAATATGGTTGGGCGTGAAATCAAAGAGAAATTCCCACAGGTTGAAACAGAACTTGGTGACGTGATTTTTGAAGTGAAAAATCTTAATGCCGGGCATTTGGTGAGAGATATAAACCTGACCTTACGCGCCGGAGAGATTGTAGGAATCGCAGGCCTTATGGGTGCCGGACGAACTGAAACGACACGAGCAATTTTTGGCGTGGACCATAAAACCTCGGGCAGCTTTTATTTGGATGGTGAAGAAATTACCATCAACCGTCCTATAGATGCGATAAAACATGGTATTTTCCTTGCGCCTGAAGATCGCAAGAAAGATGGGTTGCTGACGAAGTTGAGTATTACGGATAATTTGGCTTTGCCGAACTTATCCATGCTGAGCAATGCGCTGGGAGTCATGTCTGCCTCGAAACAAAAAGTGCTTACACAAAAAGCCATAGAGGACTTGCACATCAGACTTGCTACGCCACTAGCTGATGCAGGTACGCTGTCCGGTGGTAACCAACAAAAAGTGGTTGTTGCGAAATGGCTTGCACGTGAATCCCGCGCGGTCATTTTTGACGAACCGACCAGAGGTATCGACGTTGCGGCGAAAGTAGAAATCTACAACATCATGAATCAACTCAAACAAGACGGCGTGGCTGTGCTCTTTGTCTCCTCAGAATTGCCGGAGGTTTTGGGTATTGCAGATCGCATCATCGTCATGTGTGATGGGCGAATTACGGGTGAAATGCCAACTGCGGAAGCGACGCAGGACAAAATCATGCGTCTCGCGACTCAGTTTGAAGATAAAGCTACTAAAGAAGCAAGCGCATAAAATAGCGGAGGAACAATAATGGAAAACGGAAAAAGGAATCCTTGGCAACGCCTGATGGCCATTCGGGGCATGGGACAAGTTGTCACAGTAACATTCGGACTGATTGCACTCATTTTTGTTTTTAGTTTAACGAGTGACAAGTTCGCCTCTTACTCTAATGTAATGAACTTACTGCGTCAGATTGCTCCGACTTTGCTGATTGGTATTGGGCAGTCCTATGTGCTGATTACTGGTAATATCGACCTCTCCATTGGTTCAGTGGTTGGTGTTGGTACTATGTTAGCCAGTACCCTGATGACTAAGGGCATGAATCCATGGCTTGCGGCTGCAATTACTTTAGTTGCTTGTCTAGGCATTGGCTTGGTCAATGGACTACTCGTTGCGCAATTCAAGTTGCCTCCTTTTATCGCTACGCTCGGTACTATGACTATTGGTCGTGGTTTAGCCCAGCTCGTAAATAACAACTACAATACAGATGCAATTGGTGAAGCCGCTCAAGGTTTCCGTGACTTTTTCTATTACGGTAAAGTACTAGGACTTTTCTCACCCATTTGGATAGCGTTGGCGGTCTTTTTAGTCTTTTTCTTCGTGCTCTCTAAGACCCAAACCGGCAGGCATATTTATGCTGTTGGTAGTAACATTGAGGCAGCCAAATTGTCTGGTGTTAATACCGTTAGTGTTATCGTTAAGGTCTACTTGGTTAGCGCGTTTTGCTCAGGCATTGTTGGTCTAATCACTTCGGCAAAAGCAGGCATGGGCGCAATGGACGCAGGCACTTCATACGAAATGTACGCCGTCGCCGCATCAGTTATTGGTGGCGTGTCTACCCTTGGTGGACAAGGCATCTTAATCGGAACCGTTGTGGGTGCAGCCATCTGGGGTGTATTGGAAAACGGTTTACAGTTTGCCGGCGCTCCGGTTGCCATTCGCAACATTGTGGTTGGTGCCATCGTCGTTGTTTCAGTCATGATGGACGTAATCATCAGAACAGGTCGCAGAAAATCCAAATAAGCGACCACCGGGCTAAGCTATTCCAGCAAAGCCCCACTTAATTTGTCATTAGGTGCAATCGGGCACTTAATAATATAAATCCAGATGGAGGAATTTCATGAGAAAGAAAATAATTGCGTTAGCAGTATCTGCCTCAGTATTGGCCTTTAGCCTTATGGCTTGTGGCGGTGGTACAACCACAACAAAAGCAGCAGAAGGTGAAACTACTGCGGCAGCAGGCGACAAATACAAAGTCGTACTCGTAACCATGGACAGCACTGACCAACATTGGGTAAATGTTGATAAAGGTGCTAAAGAAGTAGCAGACGCCAATGGTGTTGACTACAAGTGGCTCGCTCCTGACAAAAAGGACGACGCACAACAAATCGAGCGCGTTAACAACGCAGTAGCGGAAGGTGCCAACGCAATCCTTATCGCAGCTAATGGCCCTGACGCCGTAACCAAAGCATTGGAAGATGCGCAGGCAGCTGGCGTTAAGATTATCTATGTTGACTCCCCTGCAAACTACCCTGCAGAAGCTACCTTCTCAACAGACAACGAAGCCGCAGGTAAAACTGCTGGTGAAGAAATGCTCAAAGCACTTGAAGCAGGTGGTGTAAAAGACGGTAACATCGGTATCGTTAACATCAACTCATCTACCGCATCAACCGTAGCCAGAGAAAAAGGCTTCCGTGCCGCGTTCGAAGGCAAGGGTTTCACTATCCTTGAAACACAATACGGCGAAGGCGACCCTGCTAAATCACAAGACATCGCTGACAACTACATCACACAAGACGTAGTCGGTATGTTTGGTGCTAACGAAGGCGCAACAGTTGGTGTTGGTAATGCTATTAAAGCTTCTGGCAAAACGATTGTCGGCGTAGGCTTCGACAAATCAGACGCTATCAAAGGTCTAGTAAAAGACGGTTCTCTCCTCGCAACCATGGCTCAAAACCCTGACGTAATGGGTAAAATGGGTATGGAAGCAGCCATCAAAGTTCTCAAAGGCGAAAAGCTAGCTGAGACCAATGTTGACACAGGCGTTTCCGTTCTGACCAAAGACAACATCGACTAAGTCAATTGTGACAAGCAAGGTTCTATGAATCTATGAGCTATGGAGGCTTGTCCTAGGAATGGGACAAGCCTCTTGTGCTTCTTTCTGAGAGGTGAGGTATGAAAAAGGGTATAGCTGTTGCAGGTAATTTGATTATGGATTATTACAAACAGATCGATGTTTACCCAGAGCATTCTAATCTAACGACCATTCATTCCGTGCAGACGGCGATAGGGGGCGCGGTTTGTAGTTGTGCTATCGACTTAGCGCGTATAGATCCCGTTTTGCCAGTCTATGCATATGGAATTGTTGGAGAAGATGAGAGTGGACACGAAATTGTCAGGCAAATGTCCGCCTACCCTATGCTCAACTGTGATGGCATACAATATCAAGGGCAGACCTCATTCACGGATGTATTAGAAGATCTTACAAATCACACGAGAACCTTTTTCCAATATCGAGGAGCAAATGCTCATCTATCAGACAAACATTTTGATTTTACGAATTTTCCTGCCTCGTTTATCCACATTGGCTACATTTTGCTATTAGATGGCATGGATGCTGAAGATAGCACGTATGGCACGGTCATGGCGCGCGTTCTGGCACGTGCCCAAGCTGCAGGTATTAAGACTTCTATAGATGTGGTTAGCGAAGCCTCGGATCGCTTCAAGAAATTGGTTCCTCCCGCTTTGAAATATAGCGATTACTGCATTATCAACGAACTCGAAGCATCAAAAACTTGCGGTATTCCCGTGCGCGACGTAGATGGCAAACTTTCTGCAGAGCAACTCAAAAAGGTCCTACATGCCCTAAAGGCAATGGGCGTTAAAGAATGGGTAGTTATTCATGCGCGCGAAGGTGCTATAGGCTTAGATAAGGAAGGGAATTATGCCCTGAGCCCGGCTCTTCAGCTTGAACCATCATTTATTAAAGGTACAACTGGGGCAGGCGACGCTTTCCTATCCGGCACTTTGTACGGTGCTTGGGCTGGCCAAAATTTGCAAGAGTCCATTGAATTAGGTATTGCTAGTGCGGCCTCATCGCTTGGCGAAACTTCATCCACTGCGGGTGTTAAACCTGAAGCGGATCTAAGACTTTTTTATGAAAGTATGGCAAAAGAAAACTGGGAAGGATTTACCTTATGAAAGAAGTAGTCATTTTTGGTGGGGGCAGTGTTGGTCGCGGCTTTGTCGGCGAAATCTGCTCAGATGCAGGTATGCGTGTGCGCATTTTCGACATGCAAGCAAGCCTTATTGAAGGCATCAACAAAGATGAAGGCTACTTACATTTCACAATTAGCAATAGTGGACGTAGTGAGAAGTGGATAAAGCCAGCACACGCCGACTTTTCAAGCAATCAAGCGGCGGTCAATGAAGCAATTTTAGAGGCGGATTTGATTGCAAGTTCGGTGGGGGCTGGGGTTTTGCCAAAAATAATGCCCGCATTAGCCGAAGCTTTAGAAGCCAGGATTAAAGTCCGTCCCGAACCCATCAATATTCTATTATGCGAAAACCTACACGGTGTAGCTGCGCTTACGCGGGAATGGCTACATAGTTATTTGAAAGACATTTCTACTGATTTATTTGATGAAAAAGTAGGCCTACTCACCACATCAATCGGGCGTATGATACCGGTAGCGACAGACGAATTACTTGCGCTGCATCCCGCGGCTATTCAAGTTGAGCCGTACAAGTTTCTTCCCTATGACATCCATGCGGTGAAAGGCGAGATGCCGGATGTGCCGTATTTACATGGGGAGACGGATGTTGATTTTAACTACTATGCTGACCGTAAGCTCTATGTGCACAATATGGGACATTCGATGTGTGCTTACTTGGCAGAATATTTTGATTATGAATACATTTCCGAAGCAATCAACGATTCTCAGATTCGCTATTTTGTACACCAAGCAATGAACGAAAGTGCGCATGCGCTTGCCAAAAAATATGGGCAAAATGAAGACCTCATCCTGGCCCACGTTGGCGACCTTCTCTTCCGCTTCAGTAACAAACTCTTGTATGATACGGCCGAACGCGTCGGTCGCGATCCAAAACGCAAAACAGCTCGGGGTGATCGCTTCTTAGGCGCCTTTGAATTGTGTTTAGAAACGGAGTCAGAATGCCAATTTGTATCCTTAGCGCTAGCAGCAGGTTTACAAAAACTTAAGCTAGAGTTTTCTTATAGTGACGAAGAAGTTTTTGAATACCTTAGGGAGCAAGAATTTAGCCTCTTTGCT